>QHVY01000448.1 GCA_003223695.1 Acidobacteriota bacterium | reverse complement strand
TCATTACACAAATAAGTAATATTAAAGCATTACGAAATTCGGCTGAGCCGCTGCAGAAGGCCGTGCGGGGGATGGTCAAAGGCGAGGTCAAGAATTTTCTTCACGGCACCTGGCTCGGTCATCCGCTCCATCCCGTATTGACTGACATCCCGATCGGCGCCTGGACTACGGCGCTCGCGCTTGACGCGTTGGAGAGCTTGAGCGGCCGCAGGGAATGCGGAGCGGCAGCCGATCTTGCCATCGGCGTCGGCCTTGTGGGCGCAGTTGCATCTGCCGTCGCGGGAGCCACCGACTGGGCGGAGACCGACGATCCCGCTCGAAACATTGGCTTGCTTCACGGTTTGCTCAACGTCACGGCGACTTCGATGTACGCGTCTGCGCTGTTCATGCGCAAGGGCCGCTCACGGCAAAGCGGAGTGGCGATGTCGATGCTCGGCTACGTCACCGCCCTCACCGCCGCATACCTCGGCGGTCATCTTGTGTTCGGCCAGCAGATCGGCGTCGATCACACTGCGACGTCGGATCAGAACAAGCCCGAAAAATTCAAGCGAGCGATCGCCGCGAATGAGCTGAAAGCGAACAAGCCGAAAAAAGTCGAAGTGGACGGCGTGTCGATCCTGCTCGTCAAACGCGAGGACGAGATTTACGCGCTCACCGAAACGTGTCCGCATCTCGGCGGTCCGCTCTCCGAAGGAAAGTTGGTCGGCGATGCGATCGAGTGTCCCTGGCACGGGTCGCAGCTCGCGCTCGAAGATGGGCACGTGGTCAATGGACCGACCGCGTATCCCGCGCGCTGCTACGACGTTCGCGTGCGCAGCGCGCGATTCGGTGTCCGCAGTAGCGAAGTTTGAAACTGCTCGAGCGCCTCTTTGGGCCTGTCCACCTGAAGCAGCAGCTCGCCGTAAAGCTCATGCGCCGGCTTGAAATCATCCGGCGGACCTGAGGGCACTCCGAGCTTTTCCTCGGCTGCAATCGCCAGTTGGGCGAAACGGAGCGCGTCGCTCGTGTTGCCCCGCGCAGACGCAAAGAGCGCCGTCAGTTCGAGCTTTTCAACCTCGTCTGATGTCGAGTCAATCGCCTTCTGCGCGTCATCGAATCGCTTCTCGGCAATCGCTCGCATTCCCCGGCCGAAGGAACTGCTGAAATCGAATGCGCTCCATTCGCCGGTTTCGACCGCGTAACGGATCTGCATGTTCTCGTGCGCGTTGTCCTCGTCGTGATTCTTCACTTCGTCGAGCAGCCGCTTCGCATCAGCATAACGATGCGTTTGCAGATATGCGTACTGCAGCCATTGCAGGCTATGCAGATCGGGCTTCCCCCATTCTTTCGACAAAGCGTATGCCGCTTCGTTCGATCGCGCCGTTTCATCCCACATTCCGAGCTGAAGAAAAATGTGCGAAGGCATGTGCAACGCATGCGGCGCGGATGAGGCAACGTTCGCGTAGCGCCGCGCAGCGCGAAGGCCGAGCGGCGCGTGAATGGGATCGTCGTAGGCGTGAATGAGGTAGTGCAGAACGCCGGGATGATCCTGATGCATCGTAAATAGCTCTTCGAGAATCGCTGCAGCCTCGATCGCCGTGCGCGGATCTGTTTCATTCCGGGCCCTGGTGCCGAGAATTGAGAGGGCCCAGAAAACGTGCGCTTCGACGTCGTTCGGATTCGATCGCGCGAGCCGTTCCATCGCTTGTCCGTACGCGCGATCGCGCGTCGCTTTGTCGCCCGGGCTGTACAGCGCTTCGATGGCGTCGATGTACCCTCGCTCGCGCGGCGTTACGGATGACGCGAGCGGACGAAGATCCTGCAGCACGCGGCGGCCGGCCTCGACATCCACCTCGTGCCAGATCGGATGGTTGTAGGTCATCGCTTCGCCCCAATAAGCGAGCGCAAATTTCGGATCGATCTTTTGCGCTTCGACGAATGCCCGCTCAGCCTGCGGATACGCAAAGTTGTGCAGAAGGAGCACACCGCGCAGAAACGCCGGCTGCGCTTCGGACTTGCCGGAGTTCGGAAAGACGATCGTGCCGAAGTGTTCCTGCGCTTGCGCCGCGGAGCACAGCAGGAGCGCGAGCAGGAATTTGCGCATGGCGCGATTATAGTGACGCCGTGCGCGTCCGCGTCGGTACCAGCGGCTACAGCTACAAAGAATGGAAGGGGAGTTTCTATCCCGACGATCTGCCGGCGACGAAGATGCTGGAGTTCTATGCGGAGCGCTTCGACACCGTCGAAATCAACAACACGTTCTACCGTATGCCGGACGAGAAGATGCTCGCGAAATGGGCGGAGCAGGTTTCCGATCGCTTCACGTTCGTGCTCAAGGCTCCGCAGCGCATAACACATCAAAAGAAGCTCGCTGGGGCAGAAGATGATGTGCGACAGTTGTTCGATGTCGCGACGGCGCTCGGCCCGCAGCTCGGGCCCGTTCTCTTTCAGCTTCCGCCGTTCTCGCGCAAAGATGCACTGAAGCTGCGCGAGTTCCTCGGCATCCTCCCGCCGAAGGCGCAGGTGGCATTCGAGTTCCGTCACGATTCGTGGTGCGACGAAGAGATCTACTCGATTCTGAGGCAGCGCGATGTGCCACTCTGCCTGTCCGACACCGACGAAGTCCCCGATCCGGACGCCGTCGTGATTCCCACCGCCTCGTGGGGTTATCTCCGTTTGCGCCGCACTGAATACTCTGAGGATGCGATCGCCGACTGGGCACGGCGCGTCGAGAAACAGCCGTGGCGCGAGGCGTACGTCTTTTTCAAGCATGAGGAGGAGGGGAAAGGGCCGCTCTTTGCCGAGAAGTTTCGGGCGAAACTGAGTTGAAATTTCAAATTTCAAATTTCAAATTGAAAATGAAAAGAAGCACACATGCCTGTTTTGAATTTTTCATTTGAAATTCGAAATTTGAAATTTCAGATTTGATAGTCTCTCCAAACCGTGACGTTCCTCCGCAGCGCGTCCGTCTTCTGCATATTGTTTTTGCTCAAGCTTCTGAGCAAGATTTTTTATCGTCCCGACTTCGCCTGGATTGGTCCGACTCCGCAGGATCCGTGGGCGGACATTCGCCTCGTCGTTTTTCTCAACCATACCAGCCTGTTCGAGCCGGTGTTCCTCTGCGGAGTTCCCAATCGATTCATCTGGCGTCTTGCAGCACACGGCGTCATTCCCGCGGCGGACAAAACGACTGGACGTCCGTTCGTCGGATTGCTTTTTCGATTCGTCGCGCATCACGTCATCCCGATCACCCGTCAACGCGATCACACCTGGTTTGCCGTGCTCGATCGAATCGATCCGCACTCGATGGTCGTCATCGCGCCTGAAGGCCGAATGAAGCGCAAGACCGGGCTCGATCTGCAGGGAAATCCGATGACCGTGCGCGGCGGCGTCGCCGACATTCTTCAGGCAATCGAGCGTGGCCGGATGCTTCTGGCGTACAGCGGCGGACTGCATCACGTCCAGGTCCCCGGCCGCATTCCGAATCTTTTCGAGACCGTGCGCATGCGCATCGAGAATCTCGAGATCGCCGATTACGTCGCGGATCAGATGGCGAAGGGGGGCGCGGAGCAGTTCAAGCGCAACGTCATCCGCGACTTCGAGTACCGCCGCGACACGTATTGCCCTGAAGAGTCAAAGCGACTGCAAAACATCGCCTAGCTGCTCCGCCGCCATCGGCCTGCTGAAGAAGAATCCCTGAATGTATTCGCAGCGAAGATCGCGCAGAGCCGCCACCTGCTCGTCTCGCTCCACACCCTCGGCGATCACCTGGAGGCCGAGGTCGTGCGCAAGGTCGATGATGCCTTTGGTGATCGCACGTGATCGCTTTGACCCCGCGACTCCTTTGACGAACGTCGACGGAATCTTCACGCCATCGAGATCGAAATGCAGCAGATGCGAGAGCGATGAATGACCGGTGCCGAAGTCGTCGAGCCAAATCTGCACGCCGAGCGCGCGGATCTCGTCGAGCACCGGGCCAATCTCTTCCGGCTTGCGGATGTACGACGACTCGATGATTTCGAGATTCAGTTTCGTGATGTCGCCGAGTTTCTTCAAGCGCGCGACGATCGATCCTTCCTCGAACTCCCGCGGCGAGAGATTGACGTTGAGGCGTACATCACGCCACGCCGCGGCGTCGCGACACGCCTGCTGCATCATCCACGAATCGGACTCTTGTTCCGGCGGCGCATTCGCTGGGAAAACATTCGCGGATTTCGGGTCGTCGGGACCGCGATCGAGCTCGAGGGCGCCAGGAAGATCAGTCTGCGTGATGTCGTCGATCGCGATGCTGCGATTCAGTGGATCGCGGATCAATTCCGGCGTCGCGGCATTCGCGAATCAGCGACGCAGTAGCCGCCACGTCGCGAACGCGATTCCCGCGAGAGCGATGAGAATCATCCACCTGTTTTCTTTGGCGACTGACCAAAGCGAAGCTTCCCGGCGCAGCTTCTCCGCCGCGAGCAAATCCATCCGCGTTTTTTCGTTGCGCAGGTCGCGCAGCGTGTCGTTCACGCGCTGCTCGAATTGCGGCAGCGGCTGCGGCGTGTCATCAGGCGCGACGGCGATGCCGCGCTGCGTGTCGATCTTCACTAGATTCGACGGAACTGGCGTGACGATGCGCTGTCCGTGCTCATCGCTCTTCACGTCGTACGCGCCCTGGTCGAAGTAGAGCACGGTCGCTCCGAGATTCGAGCTCTTCACGAAGATGACGTTCTCCGCTCCGGGCCGAAACGCCGGGATGCCGCTGCTCGTCTGGTGAAGCGAGCCGACCTGCCCGCCCGGCGTCACGATTGTGATTTCGGGCATTGCCGAACCTTTCATCGTCTTCTCCACCTGGAACGTCGAGTAGGTCAGGATCTAGCGGCCGGATGGATCGAATCGCGATTCCTGCCGGACGCATTTGCCGAGGACGATCGCAGCGGCGTTGGCGACTTTTTGGTCGAAGGTGGCTGCTGCGGCAAGCGACGCGTGAGCGGCAGGAGCAGCCAGCAGAACTGCCGAGATCGCCATCGCGCAGACCCGGTTGTTTGCAGACATCTGTGCTGGAGAATAAGCAATCGAGGCGCCACTATTTCAGCGCGGCCGCGGCAGCATTCGACCCGTCCCGCAGCGTGATCGGATTTGTGCCGGGCGATGCGGTCGCGCCAATCGCAAATTGAAACGATGTGTTCTGGCCGCGGCGATCGCATGCGGCATCCCGACGATTGGACGAGGCTGCTAGTACATCACAGTTGCCGGCGGATAAAGTCCG
>QHVY01000016.1:11375-21005 GCA_003223695.1 Acidobacteriota bacterium | reverse complement strand
ATACATACCTTCCGGCGGATAGAACATCGGCGCGGCGACCTTCGCCGCAGCGATTGCGTACGTGGCCGTCACCACGTCGCTCGGCTGCATTCCTGTGCGGAATGCCCGCGCCCTCACAACCGTGTTCGTTGCGATGTGCAGAGGAAGCGTGGATGCAGACGATTCGGTCGGCGTGCTCCCGTCGACTGTGTAGTGCACGAATGCACCGGCCGTCGCCGACGTGATCTGCACGTCGATCGGCATGGAGTACGTGCCTTCCGGTGGATAGAACATCGGTGCGGCGACCTTCGCTGCAGCGATGCTGTAGATGCCCGTCGTGATCGTGCTCGGCGTGTAGCCGGCGAGAAATGCGCGCGCCGAGAGCGTCGCCGACTGCACAAGACGGACGCTGCCACCGTTGGGCAAAGATGGCGATGACTCCGTAGGTTCGGTGCCGTTTGTCGTGTAGTGAATTGTCGCACCGGTCGTCGGCGAGGTCATCGAAATGTCCGTCGACGAGGTGAACATGCCGGGCGGCGGCGAAAAGACGACCGCGCCGACTTGCCCTTTCGTGCACGACACCTTGAACAAAATCGCCCGAAATCCTCCGCCTGCTTCTGCGGTAACCACATCTGTCGGTGTAGTGAAGCAATCCGGAACTTGCGCTGGAGCCGTGTAGGTCAACGTCAAGGCCGGCGTGTGCGTCTGCGTCGCATTGTTGTAGTGCGGCAGCTTCCCAAGAGGTGTCACGGTCCCGCCGGCCGGGCACAACACGGCGAACTGGACGCGTGCGGTCCAGCTATTCAGCGTAACCTCGGTCTCGTTATCGCAGGTGTTGTTGTACAGGTTGATCGTAACGCTGTGCCCACATGAGACGTCGTGCGTTTCCGAAACGGCGGCAGGCGGCGGATTGAGCGGACCGGTCGTGAAGCGGAGTCCGCCCTCCGATTCGAGCTCGAGCGACTGACAAATACGCCACTTGTGGTTGTCATAACAGCGTGGGCCTCGCAGGCCGGCCACGCCCCGGACGGCACCTTCGTTGAAGCAACAGAGTCTCTGCTGAGTCCAATAGTGGCAGGTGCTGCCGATGAACTGGAGAAATCGCAGTTTGCAGCCATCGCCCTGGTATCGTTTGCCATCCGCGCAGAGCCCGTTGTAGTCCCTGCATACACGACGAATCGGGTGCCGGACAGACTCCTTCCGGCGCGATGGCGCGAAGCACACTTTCGGTCTTCGGTTCTCCAACGCTCATTGCCTGATCCCAGTCGTTCATCAAGTCGGCTTGATCACTGAGCTCGAGCGTCACCACGATTGGAATTGGATCGCCGCCCAAACGGACGAGATGAGCTGCAACTGGAAATCTCTGTAGCACGATTTCTTTGCCGATCACCTCTCCCTCGGCCGCCTCAGGAAAATTTTCGATGAGGAAGCTGCCGTCGCTCCGCACCATGGCTTCCTGACTACCGATACGGACTCGAAAGCCGGCTGCAGGGATGCTGTCGGCGACGAGTCGGCCGCCCACGAGCCGCAGACCCGCTTGCGTTAATTCATCGACGTGAAGCTGCGCCTCGGCGAGATTTCCAGGGCTCAGCACGAAAGCAACGGCCACATCGACATGCCCGACATAAATCGGCGGCGCGACTGCCCTGCGCCGTTGGGCGTGCAGCGAGAGAGCGGCAAGAGCCAACAGCCCGAGCAGGAGAAGCCGACGGTCCGCAGCGGACAGCACGACATCCGCTACCAAAGCCAGCGCTGCGGCGGGTAGCGCGCCGGCGAGCATCAGGCGCGTGTCCACCATCGCCACTCCGCGGAAGATCAACGTGCCGAGCCCTCCGCCGCCGATTGCCGCCGCAATCGTGGCCACGCCGATACCGACCACGGTGGCAATGCGGATCCCGGCGACGATGACCGGCATCGCCAGCGGCAGCTCAACTTGCCGCAGCAGCTGGCGATCGGTCAGACCCATCGCCACGCCCGCATCGAGCACGATCGGATCGACGCCGCGAATTCCGGTCAGCGTGTTTCGCACGATCGGCAACAATGAATAGAGGATCAGCGCGACGATCGCCGTGCGCGTCCCGATTCCTCCGATCAGCGGCACGGGAATGAGAAATCCGAACAGCGCGAGCGAAGGAATCGTCTGGATCGTGTCGACGATGCGCAGCATCACCCGTCCCGCCCGCGCGCGCCGGGCGCACCAGATGCCGAGCGGAATGCCGATGATGATGGCCACGCCGACGGCGATGAGCACGATGAAGATGTGCTCACCAGTGGCGCGCAAGATTTCGGCGGTCATAAGCTCGCTGCGTCCACGAATCGTTGCACGAGCGGAAGCGGTTGCGAAGTGAATTCGCTCGCCGGACAGTCCATGACCACGCGTCCACCGTCGAAGAGGACGATTCGCTCGGCGACGCGCAACGCTTCCGGCAGATCGTGAGTGACGAAGATGATCGTGACGCCGCTGCGCAGCGCGACGAATGCGTCCTGCAGATCGCGGCGCACAATCGGATCGAGGGCACCGAACGGTTCGTCACACAACAGAATCGACGGTCGGGCGATCATCGCCCGGGCGATGCCCACGCGTTGCTGCTCGCCGCCGGAGAGCGAGCGCGGATAACGATCACCGAATCGCCCCAGCGGCAACTCCAGTTTCTCCATCATCTCCCCGGCCGCCGTGCGAGCCTCCGATTCGCTCCAGTCCGGAGCCTTGAATGACATAGCCGGTGTGACGCCGCAGCGAGATGAGATCTATTGTGCGCAGCGAATTTCCGTCGACGAGGACGTCGCCGCTGGTGGGGCGAACGAGCCCGTTGACCAGCCGGAGCGTCGTCGTCTTGCCCGCGCCGCTGCGGCCGATGAACGCCACAGCCTCGCCGGAAGCAATCTGGAAATTGATGTCGTGCAGGATCGGCTCGACCGATACACTGCGAAAGTCGACGGATGCGGGCACTTCCGAATTCTAGACTGTACGCGCTGTTGATCGTCGCTGCCGCAGCGCGTCTGCTCATGCAGTGCGCGGCGATGCCGCCGTACGCAGGGCTCGATGAGCTGTATCACGTCGCCCGGCTTTCGTTTGTTCGCGCACAACATCGCAATCCGACGATCACGGAGCCGTCAATTCCACAGTATCTCGCGAGCATCCCGCGTTGGCCCGACAGCCGCGTGATCGTCGACCGTCGCGTTGATTCGCACTACGTATCACCTAACTACGAGGCGCAGCAGCCGTCGCTTTACTACTCGGTCGTTGCGCCGCTGGTACCGGGGCGCTCGGCAATGTTCGAGCTGCGCGCCTGGCGAATGCTGTCGGTCTTCTTCGCCCTGATCATCGTTCTCGCCACCGCTTCGATCGACTGGCGAGCGGCGCTCCTGATCGTCTCGCTGCCGACGTGGGAGACGCTCGTCACCCGCGCCAGCAACGACGCATTCGCCTGCGCTATAGTAACTATCGGTATAGCCGCATCTATGCACCGCAAGACGGTCGTCGAGGCGATCGCCTGGCCGCTGGCGATCGCAGCGAAGCTGTATACGTGGCCGATGTTGATTGTGCTGCCGGTTCTCTGGCGATCGCAGCGCGCCGGCTGGCGGCGAATGGTCTTCGTGAGCGTCGCCTGCGCGATCGCGCTGTCGCTCACGATCGTCGATTTGTCGCACCGGACCAGAAACCCGCTCGGCCTGTTCGCATTCCGAATCGGAGACATGGTCAAGATCTGGATCGCCACGCTCGCTTGGACCAGCGGTCCGCATCTCGACGCGCTGAAACCGCTGGCGATCGTGATTTATCTGCTGCCCTTCGCAATCGCGGTTGCGAGGTCTCGTGGTCCCGCGGTCGCGTGGTGGGCGATTGGAGCATTCGCATTTGCGCAGGTCATCAACGCCGCGGCGTACGCGCGAAACGCGCCAAACGGCTTGCCCGCCGGCGGCAAGGAAGGCTGGTACTGGTACGCGCTGGCGCCGATCGTCGTGCCGTTTTTTCTCTCGCGGTTCCGCGCGATCACCTGGTGGATCGTCGGCTGGGACGTGCTCATCACCGATGTTGCCCTCTTTCACGACTACTCCGGCGCGAGCTCGCCCGCCCACCCGACCGCCCTTTTTCGCTGGGGTCCGTGGCATTGGCCGTTCACTGCGCACCTCGCGGGGATCGGCGTGGGCCCTTTCGTTGCTGCGATTGTCGTGTTGCGATTGATCCATCTCGCTGCATTCTTCGCCTTACAATCGCTGGCAACTGATGATCGGTCGCACAATCTCCCATTACCGAGTTCTTGAACACCTCGGCGCCGGCGGCATGGGCGTCGTCTACAAGGCTGAGGATACGAGGCTCGGGCGGATGGTGGCGCTGAAGATGCTCTCCGAGGCGCTGGCGAAAGACCGCACCGCGCTGGAGCGATTTCAGCGCGAGGCGCGCGCCGCGTCGAGCCTCAATCATCCGAACATCTGCACGATCTACGAAATCGACGAAGTCGACGGGCAGCCGTTCATGGTCATGGAGCTGCTGGAAGGGCAGACGCTTCGCGATTGCGGCCGGCTGGACGATGAGCTACTGCTGAACGTAGCAATCGAGTTCGCCGATGCGCTGGCGACGGCGCACGCGGCGCACATCATTCATCGCGATCTCAAACCGGCGAATCTCTTTCTCACGAAGCTCGGTCACCTGAAGATTCTCGATTTCGGATTGGCGAAAGTGATCACCGACGATTCATCGACTGCGATTCGCGGTCTGACCGCCAGCGACACGACCGTAGGCACGGTGGCGTACATGTCGCCGGAGCAGACGCGCGGACAACCGATCGATGCTCGCACCGATCTCTTTTCCTTCGGCGCGGTACTCTACGAGCTGGCAACCGGATCTCGGGCGTTTCCCGGCGCGACGCCGGCGGCGATCTACGATGCGATTCTTCATCGCGATCCGCCGCCCATCCATGGACAGATCGCGCCGATCGTGACGAAAGCGCTGCAGAAGGATCGCGAGCTGCGATATCAGTCGGCAGCGGACATTCGGGCAGATCTGAAGCGGCTGCAGCATGACTCCGGAGCCGTCCGCGTTGCTCGCCGGAGGGCAAGGCCAGCGTGGATCGCCGTTGCCCTCCTTGCCGTTGTTTTGTTAGGCGCCCTCGCGCTGTGGCGATTCCGGCAGCCGGCGCGCGCGACGACGCAGCAGACCACCGTTGCCGTCCTCCCCTTCTCGAACCTCGGTGGCAGCAGCGACCGCGATTACCTGCGCCTTGCCCTTCCCGATGAACTGATCACGATTCTTAGCCACAGCCGCTCGCTTGCCGTGAGGCCGTTCGCGATGACGAAGAAGTTCACCGGCGACATTGATCCGCAGCAGGCGGGTAAAAATCTGCAGGTGGCCGATATCGTGACCGGGCATTTCCGCGATAGCGGCGGACGGATCGGCATCACCGTCGAGGCAATCGACGTGGATAAGAACGATGTCGTGTGGCGCGATTCGGTGGACGTTCCGTCAGAGGACCTCATCGCCATACGCAACAGTCTTTCCGAGCGCGTTCGAGGTGGGCTTCTGCCGTCGCTGCGCGTCGCCCAACAACCGGAAACGAATCAACCGCGCAATGACGAAGCGTATGCGCTGTTCATGCGCGCAGCGGCGATATCCAATGATCCGCAGCCGAACAAGGAAGCTCTGGCGATGCTCGAGCGAGCGGTTACGCTCGATCCGGCATACGCGCCGGCCTGGAACGCGCTCTCGGCGCGTGCGTACTACGACGAGGAGTATTCGAACGGCGGAGCGGCTGCGATCGATCGCGCAGAAAACGCGGCGAACCGCGCCCTGATGCGCACAGAAGAGGGACAGTTGCCGCAAGCGTACGCGCAAGCGAATGAGCTCTTGAAACGGCGCCCTGACAGCAGTGAGGCGCACTTCACGATGAGTTACGTGTATCGATATGCAGGCCTGCTGGACGGCTCAGCGCGCGAATGCGAGGCGGCACGCCGGCTCGATCCGCATAGTACCGGCTGGCGCTCGTGTGCGATGACCTTTCTGCTCCGCGGCGACACGCGTCGCGCTCGGGAGTACGTTCGGATCGACGCAGGCTCGGCCTGGACCAGGGCGGTCATCGCGTACATTCTTTTGCGTGAGGGAGATCGCGAAGGCGCCGCCGCATCTGCCGAAAAAGCGTTCGTCCGAACTGATATGTCGTGGATCGTTCTCCACGCGGCCGCTCAGCATCGGCCGAAAGATGAGATCGACCGAGCGACCGCCCGACTGCGACCATCGAGTCGCGACAGCGAGCCCTTGTACTTCATGGCGGAGATCCTCGCATCCGCCGACGAGCCGGAAAGAGCGCTCGCGTTCCTTCGTGTCGCAGTACAGAGGGGTTATTGCGCGATTCCGGCGATGGACACGGATCCTCTGTTCGGCGCCATTCGCAACACCTCTCAATTTCAGGAGATCCGCAAAATGGGCGTGGACTGCCAGATGCATTTCCGGGCCGCGATCACACCATAGAATCAATTTTGCAAGGAAGCTCATCAGATGGAAGACACGCTGACCCTGCCGTACGCCGCGGCGCAGGCGAAGGCACCTACTAAGCGCATCCCCGTCGCCGTCCTCGGCGCCACCGGCTCGGTAGGACAGCGATTCGTGCAGCTTCTCGACGGGCACCCGTGGTTCAAGCTGCACGAGGTGGTCGCGTCGGAACGAAGCGCGGGAAAGCCCTACGGCGAGGCGGCCGACTGGCGCCTGGACACAGTGATGCCGGACGACGCCGCGGCGCTGCCGGTGAAACCGCTGGGCGTCGAGCTAAAGTCGCGGCTCGTTTTTTCGGGCCTTGATTCCGCGGTTGCCGGCGAAGCGGAAGACGATTACGCGAATCGCGGCTGCGTCGTCGTTTCCAATTCGCGCAATCATCGAATGGATTCCGATGTGCCGCTGCTCATCCCGGAAATCAATGCAGACCACATCGGCGCCGTCGAGCGGCAGCAGAAGCGCCGCGGCGGGCGGGGCTACATCGTCACGAATCCGAATTGCTCCGTCGTCGGGTTGGCGCTCGCGATCGCGCCGATCGAACGGCTATACGGCATCGAGGCGATTCACGTCACGACCATGCAGGCGATTTCCGGAGCCGGCTACAACGGGGTGGCTTCTTACGCCATCATCGACAATGTGATTCCGTACATCGGCGGCGGCGAAGAGGGCAAGATCGAATCGGAGCCTCGCAAAATCCTCGGCCGGTTCGAAAAGGATCAATTCATCGACGCACCGTTCCGCATCTCGGCGCAGGTGAATCGCGTTCCAACGATCGACGGCCATTTGATGACGATCTCGCTTGGCCTCCGCGATCGCAATTTCGTGAATGTTGAGCAAGTGCGCGAAGCGATCGACAATTTTCGTGGAGAGCCGCAGCACCTGCGGTTGCCATCGGCGCCGAGGAAGCCTTTGCATTATGTCGATGGAGATGATCGCCCGCAGCCGCGCCTCGATCGCGATCGCGAACAGGGCATGAGCGTCTCGGTCGGCCGGCTGCGTCCATGTCCGCTGCTCGATTTGCGGATGGTCGCGCTGGTGCACAACACGATTCGCGGCGCCGCGGGTGCGGCGATTTTGAATGCGGAGTTGCTGGAAGCGAAGGGGCTGCTGTGAAAGTTGGCCGTTCGCGGCTCGCCGTTCGCCGAGGAGGAGGGGCCACGGCCAACGGCCAACGGCCAACGGCCAACGCGTCATGATCGTCATCAAATTCGGCGGCACGTCGGTCGGCGATGCGCAGCGCGTCGCGAATGCGATCGACATCGTCGCCGAGCGCCGTGAAAAGAAACCGATCGTGGTCGTGTCCGCGCTCGCTGGTGTGACGAACGATCTGGTTGCCGCGAGCGAAGCAGCTCGCGCCTGCGACATCGATCGCGTCAATCAAATCATCGCTGCCGTGCGTCAGCGACACGAAGACGTGGCGATGCGCCTCGTGCAGCAGAAGTTTGATTTTTTCGAATCATTCATCAAGCAGCTCGACAAACAGATCGATCAGATCCACACGATCCTTCGTGGAATCGCGCTGCTCGGCGAGATCACCGCTCGCGCGCGGGACAAGGTGATGGCGATCGGCGAAAAGCTGTCGTCGGTTCTGTTCGCGTATTCGATGATGATGCGCGCATTGCCCGGCGAGCACGTCGATTCCGAAGAAGTGGTGATCACTGACGCCCGCTTTGGCGAAGCAAATCCACTCATGGACGAAACGCGCGCTGCAGCGAAACGCGTGCTGTTGCCGCTCATCGAGCGCAATCTCATCCCGGTCATCGGCGGATTTATCGGCCGCACGCGAGACGGCGCCACCACGACGCTCGGCCGTGGCGGCTCCGATTACAGCGCGGCGATCATCGGCGCAGCGATCCGAGCAGATGAGATTCAGATCTGGACGGATGTCGATGGCATGATGACCTGCGATCCGCGCTTGATCCCCAGCGCGCGCGTGGTCGATCGCATTTCGTATGTCGAGGCCGCCGAGCTGGCGTGGTTCGGCGCGAAAGTTCTGCATCCGCGCACAATCGCTCCCGCCGTCGCGCAGAAGATTCCGGTGCGCGTTCTCAATACGCACAACATCGCCAGCCCCGGCACGTTGATCACGGAGGAAGGCGACACTCGCGTCGACGCGGGACCGAGGGCGGTGGCGGTGAAGCGAGGGATCACCGTGGTGCACATGACGTCGAACAAGATGCTCGGCGCACACGGCTTCCTGGCGCGGCTGTTCGCGATTTTCGAAGAGCTGGAAATCTCGGTCGACCTGATCACGACGTCGGAAGTGTCGGTCTCCGTGACGATCGACGAGGACAAACCACAATTAATTGAGCACTTGACGCCGGTCGCAGACGTCGAAATTCGCAAGAGTCAGTGCATCGTGGCGATCGTCGGGCGCAATCTGATGCGCGACTCCGTGATCGGCGCGCGCGTTTTCGATTCCATGCGCGGCATCCCGATGTCCATGTTTTCCCTCGGCACTTCAGGATTGAATCTCAGCATCGTGGTTGACGAAGCGGACGCGGATCGCTCGGTGCGCGCCATTCACGCGGCGCTGTTCGAGGCGCCGGTTTCGGTGCCGTCGTGAAGCTCGCCCTTCACGGCTACGGAAAAATGGGACACGCAGTGGAGAAGGTGGCAAAAGAGTCAGGACACGAGATCGTTGACGTCGGCTCAGCCGAGGTGCTGATCGATTTTTCGAGCGCGAGGGGAGTCGACGAAGCGGTGACCATCGCCTGCGATCGCCACATTGACCTGGTCATCGGTTCCACCGGCTGGAACGATCGTCTCGATTCTGTGCGCAAGAAAGTCGAGCAGGCGGGAATCGGATGCGTGTACGCCTCCAACTTTTCGCCGGGCGCCAACGTCACGTTTGCGCTTGCCCGTCGTGCTGGCGAGCTGTTCAGCCGCTTCCCGCAGTATTCAGCCGGAATCGAGGAGCGCCATCACGCGCAGAAAAAAGACGCACCGAGCGGAACAGCGTTGCGCATCGTCAATGAGGTTAAGAGCGGAAGCGGCGGCAAGCTCGACCCGTCCGTCGTTGCCTCGCGCGTTGGCAGTGAATTCGGATTGCATACGCTGTTTTTCGATTCCCCCGATGATTTAATCGAGATCTCCCATCGGGCGCGCGGGCGGGAGGGTTTCGGACGCGGCGCGGTACTCGCAGCAGAGTTGGTCAGAGGACGCAA
>QHVY01000016.1:8333-11319 GCA_003223695.1 Acidobacteriota bacterium | reverse complement strand
TGGGCCCTGGGCACTCTTACGATGGTGATGTCATGAAGAAAAATGCAGAGAAGTTTCGCGGTGTCGGCGTGGCACTGGTCACGCCGTTCAAGTCCGATTCTTCGCTCGACGAAGCGGCATTCGAGCGGCTGATCGATTTTCAGATCGAAGAAGGAACGAATTTTCTCGTGCCCTGCGGGACCACGGGCGAGAACCCGGCACTCACGCACGGCGAGCACCGGCGCGTCGTGGAGATTGCCGCGCGCCGCGCAAACGGGCGCGTTCCCGTGCTCGCGGGCGCCGGCAGCAACTCGACGCAAAAAGCCATCGAGCTCGCCGAGCTGGCCATCGATCTGGGTGCGGATGGCGTACTGACAATCACGCCGTACTACAACAAGCCGACGCCGGACGGTCTGCGCCGGCACTTTGGAATGCAGGCCGAAGCGATCGAGAAGAAACGCAGCGGGTTTCCAATGATCATGTACAACGTTCCCGGCCGCACCGGCGTCAACATGGCCGCGGCGACGACGCTCCAGGTGGCGCGCGAGATTCCGAACGTCATCGGCGTCAAAGAAGCGTCGGGCAACATGGAGCAGATCCTTTCGATTCTGCGCGACCGTAGCGAGGGATTCCTCGTGCTCAGCGGCGACGACGCATGGACGTTGCCAATGGTCGCTGCAGGCGGCGACGGGATCATCTCCGTTGCTGCAAACGAGATTCCGCGCCTGATGAGCGAAATGACGGCTGCAGCGCTCAGTGGGGATTTCGAGCGCGCACGCAGCGTTCACAATCGCATCCTGCCGCTGATGACCGGCAACTTCATCGAATCGAATCCGATTCCGGTGAAAGCGGCGATGAAAATGCTGGGCATCATTCCGAACGACTTTGTTCGCTCGCCCCTCGCGCCGATCGGCGATGCCAATCGCAAAAAGCTGGAGTCGATCCTGCGCGAGTGTGGGCTGACGTTGAAGGCGGTCGCGTAAAATGACAACCGGTCAGTTTGCGTCGATCGAGGTGCGCGTTCGCGCGCTCAGCGCCGCGACCGATCGCACCGAAGCGGTCAAGACGATCGGACTTTTTCTCGCCGAACTGGAGAAGGGCACTGTTCGCGCCGCGACCCGCGATGCAGACGGCATCTGGAACGTGGAGAAGTGGGTGAAAGAAGGGATCCTCGCCGCGTTCAAATTCGGAGTGCTGGCGGAGTTCGCGTCAGGATCGCTGTCGTTTATCGACAAAGACACGATTCCTCCGCGGCGATTCAAAGTGCAGGACGGAGTGCGCATCGTGCCCGGCGGTTCATCGATCCGCCGCGGCGCCTACGTCGGAAAAGGGGTGGTCATGATGCCGCCGGCGTTCGTGAATATCGGCGCGTTTGTCGATGAGGAGACGATGATCGACTCGCATGCGCTCGTCGGCTCGTGCGCGCAGATCGGCAAACGCGTACACCTCAGCGCCGGCGCCCAGATCGGCGGCGTGCTCGAGCCGGTGGGCAACATTCCCGTCGTGATCGAGGACGACGTTGTTGTTGGCGGCAACTGCGGCATCTACGAAGGCACGATCGTGCGCGGACGCGCGGTCATCGGCGCCGGCGTCGTGCTCACCGGATCGACCCCGGTCTACGACGTAGTGCGCGGCCAGATTTACCGCCGCACGCCCGAGCGGTCGCTGGAGATTCCGTTCGGCGCCGTCGTCGTGCCGGGCTCGCGACCGATGAAAGGAAATTTCGCCGAGAAGCACAGCCTGGAAATCGTCACGCCGGTGATCATCAAGTATCGCGACGAAAAAACGGATTCGTCGACCGCGCTCGAAGAAGCCTTGCGATAGTGCCCCGTACCCAGTGCCCTGTGCCCAGAACGGCGATGCTCTTGCTGGGCACTGGGCACTGGGCACTGGGCACTATGAAATCAGCAAAAAGACTCGACGGGATTCAAATCTCGCTGATCCGCCAAATCAACGCGCTCGCGACTTCGGAGTCGCTGAACCTCGGGATCGGCGAGCCGAACGTCGAACCTGACGAAACATTGCGCGCCATGGCTGCGCGTGCGGCGGCGACTGGTTCGTGGCACTACTCTCCGAACGCCGGAGACTTTTCGCTGCGAAAAAAATTGTGCGAGGGCATCGACTTCAACCCGAAAACTGAAATTTGCATCACCGCCGGTACTGAGGAGGCGCTGTACGCGATTTTTCAGGCTTATGTGAACGAAGGCGACGAGGTCCTCGTGCCGAATCCGGGTTTCACTTCGTATCCGACATTGGCGAAACTTGCCGGTGGCGTTCCGGTGCCGTACTCGATCGAGCCGCCGGATTGGAAAGTCGATGCGAAATCGGTGCTGTCGAAGATCACTTCGCGCACGAAGCTGATCATCGTGAACTCGCCGTCCAATCCGCTCGGCTCAATCATTGACCGTGTGACGCTGGAGACGATCGCCGCCGCCGGACCGCTCGTCGTCAGCGATGAGATTTATCGTGAGATCTGGTTCGATGGGCCGCCGCCGTCGATGCTCGGGATGCGCGACAACGTGATTGTGGTCAATGGCATGTCCAAGAGCCATTCAATGACGGGCTTGCGACTGGGATGGATCCTCACGCGTGAGCATGTGATGCGGCCGATCATCACCGCACATCAATACATCGCGACGTGCGCGTCGGTGTTCTCGCAGCAGCTCGCCGAGATGATCCTCGACGCGCGCGACTGGAATGCCGGCTGGCTCGAGCGCGTACGTGCACAGTTTCGCGAGCAGCGAGAGGCGGCGCTTTACTCCATCGAACACGAGCTCGAGGCGAAGATCCCGCCGCCCGCGGGAGCGTTCTACACGTTCGTGCCGGTTCCCTCGTGCGACACGGAGATGTTCGCGCGGACGCTCGCCACCGACGCCGCCGTTCTCGCCATTCCCGGCGTTGCCTTCGGCACGGCCGGCGAGGGGTTCATTCGCATCTCGTTTGCCGCGCCGGTCGAGACGATCGGAGTGGGCGTCGAGCGGATTGGGCGGTGGTTACGCGCGTCGGG
>QHVY01000016.1:0-8313 GCA_003223695.1 Acidobacteriota bacterium | reverse complement strand
TGGGCTGGGTGGTGCACTAATTTTGGTTGTCGCACCGCGCGCCCACACCGATCCCTCCCCTTCCGCTTCTCTTCGCTCAGCGTCAGGGTCGGGATGACATCACGTAAAGATACAAGGCCTCACACTTGCAATTAATCGCTTGGGTTCGCTAAGGCTGCAAATGGTCGCAAAGGCACAGGTTCTGGAAGAAGAAAAATTGCCGGTGGCACCAGCGAAGGACTCCGTCGCCGCATCGGAGGTCTCGCTCTATCGCAACGTCCTGAAAATCAAGAACGAGCACACGCTCGAGAATTTGGGCATCGCGTTTTACGACGCCCAAACGACGATTCAGTGGGCTTACAACGGCGATCAATACTTTCACGCCGCCTCCACGATGAAGCTTGCCGTGCTCCTCGGCGTCTTTCGTCAGGTCGAGCGCGGCGAGCTCTCGCTCGAAGCGGCCGTGCACATCCGCAATCGATTCACCAGCATCGTCAACCAGCAACCGTTCATGCTCGACCTCGGGCGCGACGCCGACCCCGACGTCTACGGCCACCTCGGCCGCACGCTGACGATTCGGGAGCTGGCATACTGGATGATCACGAAGTCGAGCAATCTCGCCACGAACCTGCTCGTGGAGGTTGTCGGCGTTCCGACGATTCAGCACGCCCTCGACGAATTGGAAATCGACGGCGTTCGCATTTTGCGCGGCGTTGAAGATCAGGCGGCGTTCGAGGCTGGCTTGAACAACGAGGTCACCGCGAATGGTCTCCTCAAGATGCTGCGCCTGATCGCGGACGGCAGGGCGTATTCGAAGGTGGCCAGCGACGAGATGCTCAACATCATGCTCGAGCAGCAGTATCGAAGCGGAATTCCCGCCGGCCTGCCGAAAGCCGCGCGCGTGGCACATAAGACAGGCAATATCTCGACGGTGCATCATGACGCCGGGATCGTGTTCGTCGAAGATCGAAAGCCATACGTTCTCGTCATCCTCACGCAATTTCCGGCGGAAAGCGCGCGGGGGACGGCCGTAGCGGACGTTTCGCGCGACATCTACAACACGATCGCCGGAATGACGTATGAGTGAACCGCAGCAGATCAAGGTCGTCGATGCGTTCGATCTCGACGACGAGCTGCGGTCGCTGCTCAAACCTGGCGAAATGGTGCGCGACGCGCAGGGGCGGCGGAAGCGCCTTCCGCGATACTTCTACGAAATCCCCACGCACGACGCCGCGATTCAAATCCGCCTCACACCGCACTTCGGAATCAACGAATTCATTCTCGTCGACTTGAAAGAAGCGCAGCGTCTGCAGCAGTTTCCCCGCTACATTCCGTGCGCGGTGCGGCTGCTCGCATTTTTTCTCGAGCAATTCCGCACCGTCGCCGGCGCATCCATTCACATCGCGGTGAACGGCGGCTACCGCTCGCCGGCACACAAGATGTCCATCAACGCAACGGAGCATATGTGGGGCACCGCCGCCGACATCTACCGCATCGGACCGAACATTCTCAAAACGCAGGAACTGATCGCGAAGTTCAACGATGTTGCCGAAGAGCTCAGCGACGACGTTACGGTGATGAAGTACGGCCACGACACGGGCATCAGTGTCGACGATCACGTTCACATCGACCTCGGATACGTCACGGTCGTTCCGAGGGAGATCAGCGAAGATCGGATGGAAGTGCCGCAGGAAAACCGTCCACGATTCGCATTCGAAGAACGACGGCGGCGCGAGCGTCGCGCTCCGCAAATCGCTGTGACAGCGAACAATAAGTCCGAATAAAACAGCGTTTCGCCGGGCCTGCCGTTTGCTTAAGTTAGCTCTGCAGTTCTGGTCGCTTGCACACCCGCCCGGATGGTTCCTCATGCCGCTGAATTGGAAAGATGAGATTGGCAATGACCGGGTCCCTCAGCGGACTTGGCTCAAGATGCCGGCCATCGGCATGGAGTCGGAGTTCAACGTCTGGCTCGATGAGATAGAGATCGATCCGAAAAAATATTGGCGGCACCCCTCGGCATTCATCGATCGCGAGCTGTTGCCGCGGGAAAAATCTTCTCTGCAATTGCCGACGGGCGGAGCCGTCTATTTCGATCGAGGCGTGGTCGAAGTGGTCACGCCAGTGATTGAGCTCGGCCCGCATAGTACAGCCCGAATGGTGCGTAACCTGTGGGAGCAGATCGGCTTCGTCCGGGAACAACTCACAAAATGGGAGAAGCAGGCCGGCCACACAGTTCGATTGAAGGCGTATAGCGCTCACTACAACGTTTCGTTCGAGATTCCGAAATCGCAGCAGGGGCCAAATCGCAACATCAAGAAACTCGCGCTGCTGCTCGCGTACATCTTGCCCGTGCCGGTGATGATCGTCGCCGCCAACCGCCGCTCGACGGGAGTCGGAGTGCGCCCGCGCAGCAACCGCATCGAAGTTACCCTCGACTTCACGCCCGATCCCGGCCTGATGGTCGCCGCGGCGACGTTGATCGTCGGCGTCGCACGCGAGGTCATGTCGTGGGCCTCATACGACCTTTCGCTGCTGCAGAAATTGCCGATTCCAGTGATCGCTGGTGTCGTCCCGGGAAAACACACAACGCGTAAGGGTTGGCTGACGAAAGACTTCCACTATCCGCAGAGTCCCTACACATCCGACATCAACGCGCCGATCTGGACCACGCAATATGGAAAGAAGCGGTCGCTGCGACAGATCGGGAAGCAGGTCGCGTTCTATTTTCGGCATTCGATCCGAAAGTACTCGGATCCCTTCAGCTTCCGATTGTTGTTTGCGATTCTCGACGGTCGCGCACCATCCATGTTGGAGCTCATCGATCGACCAACGGCCTACGAAGACGTCGGCCACCTCTGCAAATGGGGAATGGTGATCCACGAGCTGAAGGGCTATCACGCCGAGATCGGTCTGATGCAGCCGAAGCGGCAGGCGTGGGAGCTTCAGTCGATTGATGAATACGTCATCGACCGGCAGAAGGCGCGTGCGTTCAATGCTCATGAGCTCGAAACGGTGAATGCGAAGAATCCGAAAACGGCCCCACTGATCCCGCGGCGACGACGGCGCCTCCGCGCAGCGCTTTCGCGCCGCCGCAGCGACACTCCCGGACGGCTCGTTCCGCCGCGCGCGAATGAGTATCTCGATCGCCGGGAAACATCTCTACTTCCGACGGCGCTGCCGAAAGAGCGGCGGCGGCGCGGCGATCGCCGGCGGAAAAATTATGCGATTCCATTTCCTGATCGCCGGCTGACCCGCTCCGCCTACGAGCAGGTGTTTCTCAAGTTAGTTTCCGGCGGCCGGCTGCGGATGGGAAATGAGATCTATCGGCCAATCGGGATGAAGGGTTGGTATCACGCAATCTTTCGACGCGACTCCGACGGCGCCGAACGCCTGCTGACAATCGATCAACTGCTGCAGAAGCTGAACGACTGGATCTGATCGAGGACTCAGGACTACGTGGCGCCGGCTCTCCAGCCGGCGCACGCCGACTGAGAGTCGGCGCCACGTTTACCTCAGTCCTCGCTTCTTCTTCTCTCCCAATCCTCACGAATCGCACCGCCGGGCGTGCGGTTGCTGAGCCGCGGTCGCTCGAGAATGCTTGCGAGCAAGTCGGTAACACCCCAAACGAGAAAAATCGAAGCGGCGATCGTGAACAACTGAGACGCCGTTTGCAGACCGAGGAGGAGAAAAAGCGCGACGGGAAGTGCGACTCCCATCACGATTGCGCCAATGAGAAGACGCTTGCCGGACACGAAAAGCTATTCAATCACAGTCCGGGATTCGCGCCGCGGAGCTCGGCGACGTGATTCTGTAGTTGTGCGCTGAGGTCCTGCTGAAAGCTCCGAACGCGTTGGACGTAATTGCGCGTTTCGCGGTACGGCGGCACTCCACCAAAACGGCGCACAGCCCCTTCACCGGCGTTGTAAGCGGCGATCGCTCTCTGCTGGTCTCCGCCGAAGCGGTCGGTGAGGTACCTCAGATACTTCGCGCCGGCCATGACGTTCTGCACAGGGTCGGTCAAATTCCTTGCGCCCAGCCAGCGGCCGGTGCGCGGCACGAGCTGCATCAATCCGATGGCGCCGGCCCCTGAGCGTGCCGTCGGCTTGAATTTCGATTCGGTATGCGCCACGGCAGCGACGAGCTCAGGTGGCAGGTTGTTTTTTCTCGCCTCGCTGTAAATGAGCGAGCCGAACGGCACTTGTGTCTTGAAAAAGTTCTCTTTCACCTGGTCGGCTACGATGGCAACCTTCTCTGGAGCCTGCTCGACCGCTTGCGCGACAGCCGCTGGCGCCTGCTCCGCCGTCTTTGCGACCGTGGTGACCGCTCCTGCAACGCCACTGCTCACCTGATCCGCGATTTGTTTCGCGGTTTGGAGGTCTTGTGTAATCTGCGTCTGCTGAGGCGGCTGGTTCTGAGGCGGCTGCGGCGGCTGCCGTTTGGTTCCTGCCTCAGCGGTTTGCAGCAAGTTGCCGACTTTCATCGGAATTCCGATTCCGCCTAGAGCCAGCGCGCCGCCCAACGCCCACGTCGCATACTTTTTACGAAGCGGGCCGAACCGTTTCGGCTTCACCTTTTGGACTTCCTGCCGGAGCTCCGATCGGTCATACCCGTCGAGAAACCGCTCCTGGAAAGGTCTGCTCGTTTTCAGCTCGGTCATTCGTTGCCAGTTATTTTGCAAAGTGGGGACCAGAGGGCGCTCTTATCAAATACTGAGAAGAAAAGATTTAGTTGGTAGACCGGAGTCGATTCCTTGGCGCACCGGTTGAATACGCCATAATGCGAGGATGAAACCGCTACTGATGCCAGCCGCGATCGTGTTGCTCTTCGCTGTACCAGCGATTGGGCAGCAGTTTTCCTGCGAAAATACGGATCAGTCCGCTAGCGTGACGACCTGGGACTTTCCTCAAGTGAAGCTCGATCCGATGGTCCAGCTTCTGGCTCGATACACAGCGGTCGAGTCGCGTCACCGCCTCACCGGCCTCGCCAGTTATTACTCGAACTCTCTCGATGGAACGCTCACGTCGAACGGCGAGCGGTACCACAAGAAAAAACTCTCCGCCGCGCACCTCACCCTTCCCCTCGGCTCCTGGGTCGAGATCACCTCGAGGGCGACCGGCAAGAGGATTCGTTTGCGCGTCAACGACCGCGGGCCGTACTCGAAGTTCGTGATTGATCTCTCCCGCCGCGCCGCCCGCGCACTTGGAGTCGATGTCGCGGAGGATCGCTCGGTCATCATTCGCATCATCGCTCTTCCGGGCGACGCTCCGCTGCCGGACGACATCATTGCCGGTCCTGTTGGCGTCGCGAGCGAAGAATGTGGCTGGTGAAAGTTAACGCGGGATGATCAGGCAGAACGTGCTGCCCTGATCTGGTGTCGAGTCGACGGTGATGCTTCCCCCGTGACTCTCCATGATTCGCTTCGCGAGGTACAAGCCGTAGCCGGGACCGCCTCCGCGTGACTTGTCGAGTTTGAGGCCGAGGTCGAAGATCTGGCCGGTGTACCGCGGATCGATTCCGATTCCGTTGTCTCGGACGCAAAGCCGATAACCGCTCGCATCGCTGCTCGATTCGATCGCGATCATGCGCTCGCCTTTGGGGCGGTCGTTGAAAAACAGCGCGTTCGAAATCAGGGCGCTGATCGCTTCGCGCATTTTTTCAGGATCGACGTTGAGCGTTGGCAGCTCTGCCGGAATGTTGACGTGCACTTGTCCTTCGTCGACGAGGTAATTGCACTTGAGCATTACCTCTTCCACGATCTCATTCAACGGCGTTGGACGTTTTGTCGTGGGGCGCGCGAGCAGCTTCACCATGTGCGACATCTCGTCCAGGACTTTCCGCATTTGCTCGACACTCGAGCGGATCCGGCGCAGAAAGTCCTGCGCCTCCTCGTCGAGCTTGTTGGCGTAATCGCCGAGGAGAAGCTCGCTGAATCCGTCGACGGTGAAGATCGGGGACTTCAGATCGTGTGAGAGCACGGAGAAGAGTTTCACCAACTCGTCGGTCGTGAGCTCCGTCTCTCCCTCGATCCTGTTTTCCAGAACTGCGATGACGCACCTCCGTTGAGCCCAACAGTAGCAATTTGGCTGCCTAGGGTTTGCGGAACACGGCGATGTTGCCGCTGCCAAGGACGCTTGTGTTGCCGTCGGCGTGCACCGCAATTGCGGTTTTTGGAGGGATGCCGACGCCGAGTTTCACATCGGGAAGCGACATGAGGCGGCGCAGCATCGTGTCATCCGGCGCGGCGAACGCAGTCTCGATCGCCGTCTCTTTGAGCCATCCGAGGCCTGGGAGGGCGGAGGCAGGGGACTGCATGTCTCGCGCTTGTGTTCCGAAAGACGCAGCGCCGGCGCCGATCGCAGCGATGATCGTTCCGTTCGCTGCCGCTTCGCGCATCGCGAGCTCCGCGGGGGAGTCGCGGATCGTCGCTAGAAACGGATTCGTGACGCCGCCTCCGATGTAGATCATGCCGGCGGATCGGAGTTGATTCAGATTCTTTCCGCGTCGTGAATCGCGGCCCCGATAGATCGGGACATTGACCATTTCGATCGTCGAGTCGATCTGCTTGAAGTAATTGCCGAGATGAGTGGCGTATTCGGCGGAACCAGACGCGGTGGGCAGAAAGGCAATTATTTTTCGATCCCGCGGAAGATTGCGGATGAGAAAGTCATCGATTTCGCGCGTCTCGCCAAATGAAAATTCACCGCCACCAATGAGAACGAACAGCGTGATCGGAGTGGCGAGCGGCAGGGTCAGTGACTGCGCCATGCGTTATATGCTGAGCCGATGCGGCGTTTGTTGCGCGATGGGTTCTTGCTCCTGCTGCTCGCCATTCCGGCCGCGGCGCAGAGCGGCGACGAGTTGTGGCAGTCTCTCATAGAAGGCAATCGCGCGTACGTCGGCGGAACGGTAACGTTCGACCATCTCGCCGATCTGCGGCAGCATTCCGCCGATCATCAGAATCCGCCGGTCACGATCCTGTCGTGTTCCGACAGTCGCGTCCCGCCCGAGTTGATTTTTAATCGCTCGCTCGATCAGCTCTTCGTCATTCGTGTCGCGGGAAATATCGCGGGGACGTTCGAGCTGGCGAGCATCGAATATGCGATTGCCAACGGTTACACGAAACTCATCGTGGTCCTCGGCCACGAGAATTGCGGCGCGGTGAAGGCCGCAATTGCCGGCGGCGATGCCCCGACGCCGAGCCTTGAAGCCTTGCTCCAGCGAATACGGAGGTCGTTCCATGCGAAACCGGCGACGGTCCGCGCGGCTGTCGAAGCGAATGCGCACGCAAGCGCCGACCATTTGCTCGCGAACAGCAAAGTGATCCGCGAAGCCGTTCGAAGCGGCAAGGTCGGGCTGGTCGCCGCTTACTACAACCTCACCAGCGGCGTTGTTGAGCGCATCCGTTGAGCGCGCAGACTGCGATTGTCACCGGTGCCTCCTCCGGCCTCGGCCGCGAGATTGCCATGCTGCTTGCGGATCGCGGATGGGAAGTTGTCGGCGTGGCCCGCCGTGCGTTTCACGAGGCGCCGATCTTGAGTGTCGCAGGAGACGCGTCGAAGCGCGAGACCGCTGCGCACGCTATCGATGCCGCGCAGCAGCTCGGGAAAATCGCTCTGCTGGTCAACTCCGCCGGCGCAGGCGTGTTCGGGCCCGCCGGCTCATATGATGACGCCGCGATCTCGCGCGTGATCGAGTCCAATCTACTCGCCACGATTATCTTCTGCGAAGCGCTCTTCCCACGCTTTCGCAACGACGGGGGAACGATCGTCAACATCCTCTCGACCGCCGCGCTGATCGGAAAAGCGAACGAGAGCGTCTACTGCGCGGCGAAGTGGGGCGCGCGAGGCTACACCGAGGCACTGCGCACAGAAGCGAAAGGAACAAAGGCGCGCGTGATTTCGGTCGCGCCGGGCGGCATGGACACCGCTTTCTGGAGCGAACGCCGGTCCGATTTCATGAATCCCGCGGAAATTGCCGAGATCGTCGTCGATGCGATCGAGCGGCCGGTGAATGTCGCCGAGATCGTGATTAACCGCGCCTGAATCGTTGGCCGTACACCGTTCGCTGTTGGCCGATATGTCTCGGCGATCGGCCAACGGTCAACGGCGAACCTCTAATACTCTTTTTCCCATCTCCGCCGGTGATTTCACCACGTGAATGCCAGCGCTCTGCAGCGCTTTCATCTTCTCCGCCGCCGTCCCCGTTCCGCCGCTGATAATCGCGCCGGCGTGTCCCATGCGCCGTCCCGGCGGCGCGGTCTGACCGGCGATGAACGCGACCACAGGCTTCTTCACGTTCTGTTTCACGAACGCTGCAGCGTCTTCTTCGGCGGTG
>QHVY01000446.1 GCA_003223695.1 Acidobacteriota bacterium | reverse complement strand
TCCGCGAGCGAGCCGGCCTTCATCTTCTCCATCACCCGCCCGCGGTGAACCTTGACCGTGATCTCGGTCGTGCCCAATCTTCCGGCGATCTGCTTGTTGAGGAGGCCGGCCACGACCAGAGCCATGACTTCGCGCTCGCGGGACGTGAGCGTCTGGTGGAGCCGGATCAGGTCCGACAGCCCGACGCGATCTTCACGAGCCTTCCGATCCTGAGTGACGGCCAACTGAATCGCATCGAGCAGTTGCTGATCCCGAAAAGGCTTGGTGAGAAACTCGGTCGCTCCCGCTTTCATCGCCTCCACCGTCATGGGAATGTCGCCGTGACCGGTGATGAAGATGATCGGGATGCCGCTTCCTGATCGGCGCAGCTCACGCTGGAGATCCAGCCCGCTGAGGCCCGGCATTCGAACATCGAGGACGAGACAAGCGGGCGCGTCGGGCCGCTTGAACTCGAGGAATTCGGCGGCGGACCCGAACGACATCACCGACAGACCGATGGAGCGCATGAGGCTTCCCATCGCGTCGCGCACCGAGGCGTCGTCGTCGACAACAAAAACCAACGGCTCCCCGGCGCTCATGGCGTCGAGGCTACGGTGAAGAAGAAGGCACTGCCGCCTGCAGGCTGCGGCGTCATCCAGATCGTGCCGCCGTGGGCCTGGATGATGGAGCGGCTGATCGCGAGACCCATCCCGATGCCGCCGCTCTTGGTGGTGTAGAACGGATCGAAAATGCGCGGCTGATCCTCCGGCGCGATGCCGCAACCCGAGTCTTTCACGGTAACGAGAACGCGATCTTGCTCCTGCGCCGATCGGACGACGAGCGTTCGCTCGCGGCAAGTCTCGCCGCGCATGGCTTCAATCGCGTTGACGATCAGGTTCAACACGACCTGCTGCAACTGGATCGGATCGGCAAAAACGGCGCGGACATCCGTGGCCAGATCGGTCTGCAAGCTCACGCCGTCGCGACGCATCTCCGCCGCGCTCAGAGCGAGGACGCCGCGGATGACATCGTTGATGTCGAGGGCGACGCGTTCCGGCTCTTTTTTCGCCACCAGCGACCGAATCCGCGAGACGATCTGGCTCGCCCGCATCGCGTCGCCGATGATGCGCTCGGTGGCGTCGCGCACTTCGCGCAGATTCGGGCGCTCGCCATCGAGCCACCGCAGCGACGCGTTTCCATTCGTCACGACAGCGGCCAGCGGCTGATTTACTTCATGCGCGATCGAGGCGACGAGCTCGCCCATGGTCGTCAGACGCGTCACGTGCGCGAGCTCCATCTGCGCGTGCCGGGCGCTCTCAATTGCCATGGTGCGGTCGGTGATGTCCATCGTCGTGCCGAAAATCTCCACCACTTCCCCGGCAGCGTTGACGATCGGATGCGCAACGACGTGATGAAAGCGGATCGATCCGTCCGGAAAAACGATGCGATGCTCGAGATCGATGTCGCGTTTCTCGCGCATCGTTGTTTCGGCAATCTGTACGAACGCCGCGCGATCGTCCGGGTGAACGCGCTCTTCAATGATCTTTTGGAAGGTGATCGATGTTCCCGGCTCGTACGCAAAGATGCGAAACATCTCGTCCGACCAGAAGACCTCGCCTGTGATCTTGTTCTCCGCCCAACTCCCGGTGTGGGAGAGTCGCTGACCCTCGGCCAGGTAACGTTCTGTGCGACTCGCCCCCGCACGCCAAAGCGTGACTTGATTCGCCGCCACCCGCAGCGGAGGTCGCGGAACAATCCCGGATCGACGTCGCGCGCCTCGAGGTCGACATGCACGAATTCCAGTCGGAGCATGCCGGTCAACACCGAACAAAGATTGTCGCCAATCACCTCGGGCCGCGTCGTTCCCCAAAGCGCCGGCAAAGCCACGAGACGAATCAGGTCGCTGACGCGCGTCTCGAGAAGTTGAATGTCGTCGGCTACCACCGGGTCACCAACGAGCGTGCCCGCACCGATCGCGGTTCCCCCGTCAGGCCGCAGCATGGCTTCGCGACCATACGCCGGATTTGGCGAGTGCGCTATCTCGGAATGTATACAAACGTATAACTTCCCGTTCTGCCCGTTCGGTACTAATTTCCCCGCCAGAGGGATCTCCATCATCAATGACCGACGGCAGTTCCTTGGGACCGCAGCCATGAGTGTCGTCGCCGCTCGCTCCGGTGTTCTCGGCTCGCTGGGGAAACGCATGGCACGCACAGCACTTCAACTATTCACGGAAGGCGAGCTGCCATCTTTCGCCGGCGCGAACGGCTGGCTCAATTCGCAGCCATTGACGCCTGCCGGCCTGCGCGGAAAAGTCGTTCTGGTCGACTTCTGGACCTACACCTGTATCAACTGGCTTCGTACCCTTCCCCACATTCGCGCGTGGAGCGAGAAATACAAAAATCATGGACTGGTCGTAATCGGCGTGCACACGCCTGAGTTCCCGTTCGAGCACAACGTCGACAACGTGCGCCGCGCCGCGAAGGACATGCGGGTCGACTATCCGATCGCCATTGACTCCGACTATGCGATCTGGCGCGCGTTCAACAATGAGTACTGGCCGGCGCTCTACTTCGTCGACGCGCAAGGCCGCATTCGACACCACGAATTCGGCGAGGGCAATTACGAGCAGTCGGAGATGATCATTCAGGCGCTGTTGCGCGACGCCGGAGTCAAGGACAT
>QHVY01000445.1 GCA_003223695.1 Acidobacteriota bacterium | reverse complement strand
TGTGCCGCATTCGTCTAGGGGTCCAGGACGCCGCCCTCTCACGGCGGTAACACGGGTTCGAATCCCGTATGCGCTACCAACCACTCCTCCGGCGCTAGTATGCGATCCAGGAACGGAGGCAGCCATGACCCTGACGCCGCAAATCACATATTTCGCACTGCTCCTCGCCCAGGCAGCGCATCTTCTGCATCATCGCCTCGCCAGGCGCCACATCAGCTTCGCTGAAGTCATCAGCGCTGCGGTTCTCTGTGTCCCGCTGACACTCGCATTGCCGGCGTGGCTCTACATGACGGCGCACATCAGCATGATCGCAGTACAGATTGTCGGAAGCATCTGGATTCGAAAGCTTTCTCCAGCGTGGGAAAAGGAATCAGCCACCTTCGCGTAGAGCAATGCCATCGCTGATCGGAATCGGTCTCGGCTTGGCCGTGTGCATTCTTGCCACAATGATCGGCCTCGATCGCGATCGCGCGTTTTACCCGACCATCACCATCGTCATCGCGTCTTATTACGCTCTGTTTGCAATCATGGGCCGCTCGGTACATGCCTTAGCCACCGAGTCGATCGCGATCGCCGCGTTCCTCCTCATCTCGATTGTCGGCTTCAAAAAGAACCTGTGGCTGATTGTTGGTGCTTTGTGCGCGCACGGCGTCTTTGACTTCCTTCACGACAGCTTGATCGCGGACCCAGGCGTGCCGGCGTGGTGGCCGGCATTCTGCCTGACCTTCGACTGGGTAGCGGGAGCGTATCTCGCCACGCTCATCGCGCGACAGAGAGTGATCGCCCGTGCGTGACGCGCTCGACCGCTGCGAGGCGCCGAGCGCCATCAGCTGACGGAGCCGTCGCGACTCTGGCCAGAGTAGAACAGTGGGCGACGAACTCGATCTCATCAGCATCGTTCGAGCGCGAAGCGCATCGTTCCTTGGCTCGCACTTCACCACAGCCGTACAACTCAAAAGCTCTGCGCGCCATTGGAGCATCCGCACTGCGCCTCGCGGCGGCCAGCCGGCAGCGATGTTACGCTGCGGTTTCCAAACACTCAGCTGGCATACCTGTCAGGGAGCAGCGCTCGCCGAGTGGGTAGACCAACACCGGTCCGAGCTACGTCACCTCCGCCCACGATTCGTATCGATCACGCCTATCGACTGGCCCCTTCCGTCCCGCTCCTCGCTTGCGACGCAAGCTTCTTGCCCTTGCCGTACCACTTCTCGAGAAGTTGTCCAGCCAGCTCTTTGCCTCCGATTCCGAAGGCGAGGCCGGCAGCGAGAGCAACGGCTCCCACAAAACCCATGAATAGCGTGTTCACCAACGTGCTGGCAATTCCCACTTGATTGACCGCGATGACGATCGCAAACGCCCAGATCGCGCCGCGTGCGACGTTCGCCAGAACGTCAGGATTCTTGAACCCCGCTTCCGCCGTCGCTCCGCGCACGATCTGTCCGAGGGCGTTCGCCACCAGTCCTCCAACAATCAGCACAACAATCGCAACCGCGAGGTTCGGCAACCACAGCAGAAGCTGCGTCAGCAGGACCGAGAACGCCGGAATGCCGAGCGCGGCAAAGGCCACCACGAGCACCACCACCCGAATGAGCCACTTCACCACCTCAGCGATGATTTGTGCCGAATCGCTTTGGGATCCCATTCTCCTGGTCAGAGCAGCGAAGCCCATTCGGTCAAAGAGTTGATCGATTTTCAGTTTTCGCAGCACGGCGGCGACTGCTTTCGCCACCAGCGACGAAATGAACCAGCCGATGACGATGATCAGCAGAAAGGCGATCAACTTCACCAGTCCGCGGTTTAAGGGACTGTCGATGCAAGACTGAGGCAGGCATGAATAACTATCGCCTTGGAGACCAATGCTCGCGAAGCCGATCGTGCTCGCCCGGAGGCTTATTCATGCGCGGGGACGACGAGGATCTCTACCGCGACCTGCTTCTTTCCGAACTCCCTCGCTTCGCGAACGGAGGAGACGTAGATATCGATCGCGTGCCCTTTGACCTTTCGTCCGGTGTCGACGACTGTGTACTCACCGGAGTAAATCCCGGCATTCCTGACGCGAATCTTCGAGCCGAGTGGCAGAATTTTCGGATCGGCGCTCACAGTTCCCTTGCACGATTTAGATCCGCTGGCGGCTTTTCCTCCGATGGAATACGCGGAGGCTATAAATCTCTCAGGTCCTGCCGCGGCAGCAAAACCGGCAACGAAAAGGATCGCGCAAAGAAACGTGGCGGGAGTGCGGCGAATGAACATTCTCTGAACCCGCACAGGAGAAACATCCGTGCACAACGGCACGGAAATTCAGGTGCAGACCAAATGCCAGTGCAGAGAATCCGCCCCGAGTGGTACCCTCTCGCAACCCAGATAAGAAAGGAGTTCGGTATGGCTCGCCGTCCGTTGTGCCGAGCGATTCTTGCATTCGCAGTCCTCGGCGGACAGCAGACGACGCTAGGCGCGCAACTGCGTGTCGGCGATGCGGCGAAGGTTCTGCGCGAACAGCTACTCGCCCGCGCAGGCCAAAGGAATGTCGTATGGCAACAGGCGAGCAAGGCTTCGGGCGGTACTCGGGTGATCGATCTTCGCCCGAGGCGCGCAGGAACTGGAACTCCGTTGCAACTCGACGGCAATGCAACAGAGCGCCGCACAATTGCCCCGCTTGCGATGGGCGCAAAAAGTATTGATGTTGTCCGCGACTTTCTCCGCCGAAACGCCGGCGCTCTGCGGATCAGCGATCCTGATCGCGAGTTGGTGCTCGACCGTGAAGAAGGCGATGAGCTCGGACGCCGTCATCTGCGTTTCAGCCAGCAATACCACGGCACTCTCGTGTGGCCGAGCAACCTGATCGTGCATCTCGATCCCGCGGGCAACGTCGATCTCGTCGACGGCGCCTTCGTCGGAACACCGCATCGTATTCTGCGGGAGCCGATTGTCGGGGCTTCGGCCGCAGCGGAGCGCGCGGCACAAGCTCTCGGTGTGGAGCGCACCACCTGCGGTGTGCCCATTCTGATCGTCTATACCGATCACGGACGTTACCCACGACTGGCCTGGCGCATCGATGTTTCGCCGTCTCCACTAGAGAGCTGGTGGATCGTCATCGATGCGGCAAATGGCACTGTGATCGATCGCATAAGCCGCGTGATGTCGGAATCGGTAACCGGATCAGGCGTCGATCCGCTTGGCATCACTCGAACGCTGCACCTGTGGCAATCAGGCGGCACTTTCTACATGCTCGATGCGAGCAAGCCGATGTTCAGCGCCTCTTCGCAACCTCCCGATCCGAACAAGACGACCGGCGCGATCATGGTGTTCGACGCGCAGAATCAGCCTCCCAGCTCGCATCCGCAAACCGTTGGCAATCTCGCGCTCTCGCAGTCGATGAATCCCAATTCGTGGCCGGTGGCAGATAATGTCGCCGCAGCGTATTGGCTCTCCGCTACCTACGATTACTATCTTCGCATTTTCAATCGGAATTCGATCGACGGCTCGGGCGGGAACATCGTCGGCGTCACTCGCTTTGGCAGCGGCCTTCAAAATGCGTTCTGGATGGACAAAGCGCAGACGATGTTCTTCGGCGACGCCGATCTATACACAGCTAGCGTCGACGTCATTGGCCACGAGCTCACGCATGGCGTGACTTCGAAAACCGCGGCCCTCGAATACAAAGACCAGGCTGGAGCGCTGAACGAATCGATCTTGGATCATCGGCTCTTCTCTTCACACCCCAGTCCGCAACATGAAGAACCCCGGACAGTTTGGCGATCCTGACCGCATGAGTCAGTACGTGAACACCACAGACGATCATGGCGGCGTACACACCAACAACGGCATCGTCAATCATGCGTACTATCTGCTGGCCGAAGGGCTCGACGGCGGAATCGGACGCAACAACGCCTCGGCAATCTTCTATCGCGCGCTCACACAACATCTGACGAAAGACTCACAGTTCATCGACGCCCGCATCGCCGCCGTCAACTCGGCGAACGAGCTGTTCGGGTCGGGTT
>QHVY01000015.1 GCA_003223695.1 Acidobacteriota bacterium | reverse complement strand
AACCGGCTTGAAGCGCCGCGTCCCGCTGCCTGGCTAAGGTCGTGAGTGTTTTTCCGCCATCGAATGAGTAGAGCGTCAGGATTCCGTTGAATGCGTTCTTCGCGACGGGAAGCGACAATTGGCCGTCCACTGTGTACGCTTTGTAATCCTGCTGATGATCGAGTCCACCGCCGATCGCCAGGATTCGTTTGTTCCCGAAGTAAACCTCCGGGTACACGTACACCCCGACCTCGGTGTCCCAGACGTTGTACTGGGCTCGCGCCGTGACGCGGAAGGGATTGCGCGCGGCATTGTTCGTCGATGTCGCAGCCGAACGGAGACCCTGCAGCACTGCCGCGCGATATTCGAAGTGCCCACTCGCTAAATATCCCTTCGCCTGAAAACCTGTGTCGCGTCCAACAGATGATTGCGTCGGCGCGCTGGCAAGGAACGACCAGGAGTTGTAATCGAGCGACAAAAGCGCACCCGCGCTTCCGAGGCAATCGCGGCAGAAGGGGGGCAGCATTAAGCCCGCATCGATCATGAAAGCATTGTTCCTCGGCTTCCACTCGAGGAAGGCATCCTGGGTGATGAAACCGCTGCCGAGCGCTTTCGGCGCTTTTCCGAGATTGGGGTTATCGGTCTGGAAAAAGAATGAAATCGTCGGCGTGAGGGTGCCCCCAATGAGGATGCGCATACGGCGCATGAAGAGGTTCTGCGCATATCCATTGGTCGTGGCGCTCTGCGCCGCGTCGCCCCATGCTTGAATCAGGGTCCCAAAACGAATACTGATGTTGTCGTTGACTTTGATGACTGCCTGGGCGTGAGCAATTGCAGGAACCAGAACAACGAGGACAATGAGCGGAAGCAATCGAAAGCGGAAACCCGTGGCATCCTTCACACGCATTTCAATCTCCTTTTGCACGCAAATTCGAGGAGGGATCTGCCTGGGCGATGGATGGGTGACGCTCGAATTCAGGAACAATCATTTGATCTCCCGAACCACAACGGCAGTAAATGGAAAAAGTTGGGCATACAGTAGTCGAGATGCCGGTCAAAAAGCCAGAGGCGACTAAAGTACGGCGATGAGGTCGATCTCCACTGCCGCCCCGCGGGGAAGCGCCGCCACCCCGATTGTCGACCGCGCGGGTTTGCTCTCTCCGAAGAACTCCGTGTAAATCGAGTTCAGCGTTTGAAAATTGGTGAGATCCGCGAGGTAGACGGTAGCCTTCACCACGTTTCTGAAATCGGCGCCCGCCTCGGCGAGAACAGCTTTCAGATTCTCGAATACGCGACGCGCCTGCGCGGTGAAGTCGCCCGCCACCAAATTGCCGGTTGCCGGATCGAGTGCGATCTGGCCGGACGCGTAGAGCACATTGCCCGCTTTAACCGCTTGCGAATACGGCCCGATCGCTTTGGGCGCGGCGGTGCTGGAGACGTATCGAAGGCGTGTGGCAGCGAAAAATGAGGTGCTTGCAACTGCGAGAAAGTCTCTTCGAGTGGACATACTCTCTCCTTTCGGCGCACATCATAGAAAAATCACCGACAGATAAGAGCGCGGCAATTGAAGAGGCGCCGCTTCGGCGCCAGGTTGCTTCCACGAAAGGAGGCAAACTATGAAAAAGATCTTTAGTTGTCTTGGCGCGCTTGTCCTTGCAGTGCTGGCCTTACCGTGCATCGCTCAAGCAGGAGGTAAGTTCACCGATTGGTCTACGCCAACGAATCTCGGGCCGGCGGTGAATAGCTCGTTCGGCGAGGCCGGTGCAGCGATATCGAAGAATGGTCTGAGTCTCTACCTGAACTCGAATCGTCCCGGTGGTCTCGGCGAGACGGATATCTATGTCTCGCAACGAAGCAGTGTAGAGGAACCGTGGGGACCACCGGTAAACGTGCTTGTCCTCAACTCCGCCGGAGTCGAGCAGGCTCCCGCGCTTTCGCGTGACAGCCATTATCTGTTCTTTTCAACAGACCGTCCGGGCGGAATGGGAGGACTCGACATCTGGGTGTCCCGGCGCGAGGATATCCACGACGATTTTGACTGGGAAACACCCGTTCCGATAACGGAAATCAACAGCTCAGTGAACGACGCGGGACCGGCCTACTTCGAAAATGAGGAAGGGAGTCCTCAACTGTACTTTCAAAGCCAACGCGCCGGAGGTGCAGGCCTTGCCGACATCTATCGAACCGAGCTGCAGGAGGACGGAACCTGGAGCGCTCCGCAACGGGTCGCGGAGCTGAGCACCCCGTTCCAGGAGCAGCGGCCGTCGATTCGCTTCGACGGGCTGGAGATCGTGTTCCAGTCGAACCGGCCACCATCGGCAGGCTTCGACCTTTGGGTGTCGACGCGTGAGAGCGTCACCGACGCCTGGTCCAGTCCGGTGAGGATCAAAAATGTCAACAGCCCGCAGACCGATGCTCAGCCTTACCTGTCTGGGGACGGGATGACGCTCTATTTCACTTCCGACAGGGCAGGTGGCTTGGGAGCAAACGACATCTGGGTGAGTACCCGAGAGAGGCGGCGAGGAAACGAATAGTTTGCGGTCGCTCAGGCTGCGCCAGATCGACAAACGCAGATGGCCCGACACTTTACGCTTCCGGGAGCCCGATCTTTCGCATCAGCTCCCGGAAGCGCGGTTCCAATCGGAGCGGCTTGAATGTGCTGCCGGGCGTGAGGGAGATGAGCTCGAAGTCGCGGTCGCGATAGGCCTCTTCCAGAAAGTCGAGCGCAGATTGATTCTCATGCAGACCGATATGTACCAAGCCGATGGCGATCGGCGAAACGTATGAATGAGCAGAATGTTTGTTCAACTCCGCGAGAATCGCGCGCGCCTTCTCCTCCTCACCGGCCAACGCATACGCCCATGCGAGACGCGCTTGAAATCTGAGATTCTTTGGCGAAAGCTGAACAGACTTTTCGAGCTCAGTGATGCCATCGGGGATTTGACCCGCTTCGGCGAGTGTCCATCCCAACTGGAAATGTCCACGCGGCAGCGAAGGATCCATTTGCACGGCCGTGCGCATTTCGGCGATCGCCTTTGGATAGTCGCCAGCCGTGCGATAGCGGGCTGCCGATCCGATGAAGCCCTCAGCCCTCTTGGCAATATACGGATTGACCTCGTGCCATCGCTTTACTTCCGCGTCTGCCTCCGCCGGCCGATGCATGATGCGTAAGAACGTCGCATATGCAGTATGGGTTGACGCCTCGTTCGGATTGAGCAACAGAGCGCGTGGAATTTCCTGCTCACTCGCCCTCCAGTCCCAATCGTATCGAAAGTGGACGAGGCCGAGCTCGGTGTGTCCCTCTGCAAGTTGCGGATCAAGGTCGATCGCTTTCAGCGCTGCCTGCTTGGCGCGCGACATCGACTCGCGCGGCGCCACCGCTCCGCTGTATGCGAGTTGCGAGTAGGCACGCGCTAAACTCGCATATCCGGGCGCAAAATCTGGTTGAATGGCGACCGCCTTTTCGAAATACGTGATTGCGTACTTCACGCCCTCCGCACTCTCTTTTCCGAGCGCCGCCGTCCCCCGGAGAAAAAAGTCGTAAGCGGCCGGATTGACGCGCTGTGCAGCGTGCGCGCTGGGTGCCAGTTGCGCGTGAATGGCCTCGCTGATTGCGGACGAGAGATCGCGCTGCAACGTCACCACATCGCTCAGATCTCGTTCGTAGCCGTGCGCCCAAAGATGCTGATCGGTCGCGGCGCGGATCAACTGCACTGTCACGCGCACTCGTCCGCCTGATCGCACCACGCCGCCCTCGACCACTCCATCGACGTTGAGCTGCCGAGCAATTTCTGGAAGACTTTGTTTTGACTGCTTGTATGGCATAACCGAGGTGCGCGAGATCACCCGCACTTCCTGGAGCTGCGCCAGATCGGTAATCAACGCTTCGGTCATCCCGTCGGCGAAGTACTCCTGATTGGCGTCGCCGCTGAGATTCGCGAGCGGAAGCACGGCAATTGCGTGGATCTGCGGACCCGTTGACGCGCTGAAACGCAGCGCCGCGACGATTCCAATCGCGATCACCACGACCGCCGCCACGGCTGCCCACATCCATCGGCGGCTGCGCGGTTGCTGCTGCTCCACTGGCGCGATCAATCGATAACCGAGGCGTGGGAGCGTTTCGATGAATGTCGGATCATCGGCGGAGTCTCCCAGCGCGTCGCGCAGCTTCTTCATTGCGCTGTTAAGACTTCGGTCGAAATCGACGAAGGTGTCCGCCGGCCAGAGCTGCTGTCGAAGCTCGTCACGTGTGATCACTTCGCCGCGCCGCTCGACCAGCAGCCGAAGGATCTGGAACGGCTGATCGGGCACGCGGATCTTTTCTCCGTCGTTGCACAACTCTCCCGACTGCATGTCGACGTCAAAACCGCCGACGCGGAGAGTGAGTTTGGAGAGAGAAGTGGAGTCCAACCGGGCCCGCCTGAGAGCGCAAGTGTACTCCTGAATAATGGACGTAGAATGTCGGGTCCCTGATTGTGAGTGAAAGGAAGGTCATCATGACGACCTCTCGAAGAATCTCCCTGTTTGTTGTTCTGATCCTTTCGACGTCAACATCATTCGGCCAGGTGGCCCGCACCGCTGTGTCGGTGAATGGAAGTGATCTGAATTCGTGCGTTCCGGCGTCGCCCTGCCGAACGTTCGCTCACGCCATCACACAGACAAATTCGGGCGGCGAAATGATCGCCCTCGATTCCGGCGGCTTTGGAGCGTTCACCATCGATCGTCCGATCGCGGTCCTGACCGCTCCTGGCGCGTATGCGGCGGTCGCCTCGTCGAGCGGACCAGCAATTGCCGTGACACCCGGACCGTTTACGCTTGGGGTCATCATCCGCGGATTGTTCGTGAACGGCACAGGAGGATCTATCGGCATCGATATCTCCAACGCGTTCGACGTATTCATCGACAAGTGCACCGTACACAAATTTCCCACAGGGATTTCGATCTCCGTCCTCGGCATCTACAACATCAAGGACACGATTGTGCGAGGCGATGGCAGCGGCGACGGAATTGTCATTGGCGCGGCCAGCGGATCACCATCGGTCTCCATCGATGGCTGCAGGCTGACCGACAACAACGTCGGGCTGACCATCAACAACAATGCCAGTGTGGTCATGTTCGGTAGCGTGGTTGCCCAGAATGGTTCGTTCAACGTGTACGCGAATTCGCTGAGCCCGGTGTTTCTCACGATTTCCGATTCGGTCATTCACGGGTACAACAAGAATGGCGACGCTGTTCGCGCGCAGGGGGCAGGAGTGACGGTCTCAGTCAGCCGTTCGACGCTCGCCGATTGCGCAACGGGCTTTGATAACGTCGGCGCGACTTTCAACTCCACGGGAGACAATACGATCGCCAACTGCAACGCCGCGACGGCCGGCACGATCACTCCGCAGCCGCTCCATTAGCGTCTATTTCACGGCGCCGACGGTGAAACCCTCGATGAAGCGATCGAGGAAAATGTTGTACAGAATTCCGATCGGTACGGCGGCGATCAGGCAGCCGGCCATCAGCGACTGCCAGTAGAAAACGTCGCCGCGCACGAGGAACGTCGCCACGCCGACGCCGACGGTCTGGTGAGCAGCGGTGGAGATGAACGTCAGCGCGTAGACGAAGTCTTGCGTCACGAGCGTGAAAGCGAAGATCACCACTGTCAGAATGCCTGACGTGGACATCGGAACCATCAGCTTGATGAACGCTCCCCATCGCGTTAGGCCGTCGACCATGGCCGCATCCTCGAGATCCTTCGGAATCGACTTGAAGAATCCCATCAGCAGCCACGTCGAGAACGGGATCGTGAAGCTCGGATAGACGACGATGATGGACCACAACGAGTCCTGAAGTCCGAGTGCGGCGACGATTTTCGAAAGCGGGATGAAGAGCAGCGTCGGCGGAACCAGGTACGTCAGAAACACACCGATACCGAGCTGCGTGCCCCACTCTCCAGTCAGACGCGCCAAAGCATACGCAGCGGGAACAGCGAGAACCAGTGTGATGACGACCACAACCGCTCCCGCGAACGCAGTGTTGGCGATCCACCGCAGAAAGAGCGTCTCGTTGAACAGCAGTCGCAGATTGTCGAGCGTGGGCGGCTCGTTGAAGATGAACGGATTGTTCTTCAGGTTGTACAAATCGGGAGAGCGCTTGAATGTCGTAATCAGCATCCAAAGAAACGGAAATCCCAGGATGACGCCGAAGAAAATGCGGACGAGCCAGAGGACGATCGTGCGAACTACACGCGCAGGTCGAGCCATCAGCGCCCCTCACCCGGCCTTCGGCGACGAGTGCCTTCTCCCTCGGGAGAAGGTGCCGCCCTTCGGCTCCGCTCAGGGCAGGCTCCGCGGCGGATGAGGGGCCGCGGCCTCACGTGACCTCCGCCCGATGCGCCGTGCGCAGCATGAAGTACGAAACGATGACCAGCAGCGGCACCATAAAGATCGAGATCGCCGCCCCCTCGGACAGATCCGATCCGAGAATGCCCGTGAAAAATGCGAGCGACGGAATGACCTGCGTGCTGTCGAAGGGCCCACCGCGAGTGAGAATGTAAATCACCGTCATGTCCGTGAACGTGAAGATTGCGCCGAACAGCACCGCCACGTTGATGATCGGCAGCATCATCGGAATCGTGATCTGAAACAGCGTCCGGAAAAATCCGGCGCCGTCCACTGCCGCTGCTTCGGGAATGTCCCTCGGAATCGCCGTTAGGCCGGCGAGAAGGATCACCGTGGCGAACGGGAGCATGTGCCACGTGTGCACCAAAATCACCGAGATGATCGCCAGCTTCGGGATTCCCAGCCACACGGGCGCGTCGAATTCCTTCACGAAATGGAATCGCACCAGCACCCAGTTCACGACGCTATAGACCGAATCGAGGATCCACTTCCATCCAATCGATCCGATCGAGACCGGCGCCACCCACGGCAGAAGAACCAGAAAGCGCATGAATCGCCGGCCGGGAAATGCGTCCCTGAGCGCCAGCGCCAGGATGTTCGCGCCAATCAGCACAAGGATCTGCGAGCTGATCGTGAAGATGAACGAGTTCTTTACCGCCTGCCGAAACGAGGGACTATCGATCACGCTGGTGAAGTTGTGCAGGCCGACGAAGTGGTATCCCTCGCTACCGATCTTCACATCGCTGACGCTGTACACGAATGCCATGACGAACGGCACTCCGACCAGCGCGAAGATGTAGAGGATGGCCGGCATGAACATCGCCGGGCCCAGCCAGCGCTGCCTCACGAGGCCACCTTCTGCTGATCGGAGCGTTCCGCAAAACTGTTTTTCGGCGGAAGTCCGAGGCGCTCACAAATTTGCTGCGCGATCCACTCCGCTTCGCGCTTGTTCTCGATGTAATTGCCGAGTGTGATTCGCTTCCCGTCCGGCTTCTGCAGCCGGAGCGTGTAGTAAACACGCAAATTGTAGGGACCGCTCGATCCGCCTCCGATTCCGGCCGATACGTCATGCACGTCAGCGCTGGCGATCGTTTCTCGATAGGTGGTCACAATAAGACGTCGCTCGATGAAAATGGCCCTGTTCGACACGACAACAGTCGATGACCGAACGCAAGTATCGAGAGTGAAATAGACAAAGGGAAGGACGAACAACAGCAATACCGCCAATGCGCCAAGCGAAGACCCGAACCGAAACGCGACGACAGTGGCCGCAATGAGAGCAGCGGTTATCACGAGATCGCCGATACCCGCCGACACCGAGCGAAAAGGGGCAAAGTAGAACTCCAGACCCGTCGTCGTCTCACGCGCCGGAATTGTGTGAATCACGGGTTTGACATCGGGCGTGTGCGGAGTGGTCGGGCTGGCAGCAGTTGGAGCCACCGGCACCTGGAAACGAGCGATGTAGTCGATGCCTGGGAGATCGATGCGCATGTCGAGGAGCCACTGCATTCGGCGACTGATGACGAACGAAGCCCATTCGGCTTCGTCGGCGGGAACGTTCAGTTGCACAGGCACGATGATGGCGGCCTCTCCGGTGCGTAAAGCTGCTGTCGGAAGCTCCGTCGTCTCCTGGGAAACGACGAGGAACGCTACACTGCGAGCGACGTGATCCCGGCTTGCCTTCGACAGTTGGAGCGTGATCGACCGCGCGTTTGCGAATCGCTGCGGATCCGCCGGGATTTCAATGTGCCCGCGCAGCGTGCCGCCAATTGACACAGGCACATTTTCCAAAACCAATACAGGATGTGATCGAGAACCTCTGATACTGACGACCAGAGCCGCCGCGAACAAGACACCATCAACGATCGCGAGCGGAACCTTGATGAGCCGCGGAAACGGCATGAGCAGGAACGGTGACGTGATTACAGTGAAGAGAACTGCAAACGCCCAGAAGAGGTCGGTCACGACGGAGGCCTCGCCGCCGCGGTGCGCTTTTCCGTCTTTGGATCGAAAAATTTCAGATCACGATTGGCAACCGCAAAACTGTAAACATTACCATCACTAATTTCTGCGCCGTGCGTCGCCGGAATGCGCGAGATGACTTTGCGCTCGTTGAACGCGCCGCCCTCCATCGTGCCGTACAGGATCCGCTCGGCGCCGAGGTATTCGCTATGCGTGACGCGGAATTGATAGGAGACGTGTTCGCCCAATCGCTCCGCGACGCCGGGCGGGAGAAAGTGCTCCGGTCGGAATCCGACGATCACGCCATTCGCTGGAAGGATGTTCATCGGCGGCGAGCCCAGAAACGTCGCCACGAACGTATCCGCCGGCTCGTCATACACCACGGCAGGCGTTCCGATCTGTCTTACGGAGCCCTGCGACATCACGACGACACGGTCGCCCATGGCCATCGCTTCGACTTGATCGTGCGTAACGTAGATGGCTGTCGTGCCGATGCGCTTCTGAAACTGCTCGAGCTCCTCGCGCGCGGAGGCGCGAAGCTTCGCGTCAAGGTTCGAGAGCGGCTCGTCGAGAAGGAACAGCGACGGCTCGCGCACGATCGCCCGCGCGAGCGCGACGCGCTGACGCTCGCCGCCCGACAATTCCCGTGGCTTGCGCTGGAACAGATGTTTGATGCCTAACAGCGACGCCGCCCAATCGGCGCGCTTCTGTCGCTCTGCCTTGGCGATTCCCTGCGCTTTCAGCGGAAAGACAATATTTTTGAACGCGGTGAGATGCGGATATAGCGCGTAGCTCTGAAAGACCATCGCGATCCCGCGCTCGCGCGGTGTTAGATCGTTGACGACGCGGCCGCCGATCAGGATATCGCCGGAGGTCGGCTCCTCGAGACCGGCGATCATTCGCAACAGCGTCGTCTTGCCCGAGCCGGAGGGGCCGAGGAGGACGAGGAACTCGCCCTCCCGGCTCTCCAGATCGACGTTGTTGACTGCCCCGACGTTACCGCGCTTGAAGACCTTCGTGAGTTTTCGGGTTTCTACGATCGCCATAAATGTTTTCACCACAGAGGAGACGGAGGGTGACGGAGTCCTCCGTCCCCTTCGTGCCCTCTGTGGTGACTGACTAAGCCCACTTGGCGAAGATTCGACGCAGCTCGGTATCCGCAGCTTTCACTGCCGCTTCGGGAGTCATTTCATCGCGCGCCGCTTTGGCGAACATCGTCGGCAGCACGAACGTGTTGGTTAGGACGTCGCCTAACACCGCGTACTTGTTGTTCGGCACGGCCTTCGGATCGTTCGCCAGGCGCTTCTTGATGTCCGGGACTGTCGTCGGGAAGCACGGGAAATTGTAAAACTCGCTGGCGTTGAAGGCGTTCGAGAAGTTGTCCACGAGGTCGACGAGGAACTGCTTCGCCCCTTCCTTGTTCTCCGCGAACTCCCAGACCGCGTAGCACGACATGACGTGCTCGGCAGCGATCCGGCGCACCGGCCCCTTGAGCGCAGGCACGAGCTGGATCTGCTTCGACATCTCGGGATTGTCTTTTTCGGCCGAGCGCGTGACCGAGATCGCGTTCTGCACGAACGACAGCTTGCCCGACAGAATGCCGCGGTTGTTCGAAGACGGATCCCATGAGAAGACTTCCGGCGTCTCGGTCTGCTTGTAGAGATCGCGCATGAACTTGACCGCGTCGATGGTGTTCTTCGAATTCAGCACGACGTGGCCGGCCTCATCCTGCTCCGCGCCACCGAATGACCACAGGCACGCACGCGCGGCCATGTTCGTATCGAGCTCCTGTGAAAGACCGAGGCCACACGGATTGCCCGCGGTATCTTTGATCTTCTTCGCTCCGACGAGAAGGTCATGCCAGGTGTCGGGGCCATGTGGGTAGCCGACCTTCGACCAGAGATCGTGCCTGTAATTGCCCGGATCGGGAACGAACGAGTCGGAGAATGCGAAATACTTTTTCGTCTTCGGATTCAGCGTTGATTTTTCCGCGATCCCGATTTTCTTCCCGTGCTTCTTCTCCACTTCCGCGTAGACGTCTCGATGATCAAGCACCTGCTTCTCGTACGCGGCAGGAGGAGAAAGGAACATCACGAGATCGTGCCCTTTTTTCGCCGACACCTCGGCGGCCGCACGGGCATTGATCTCCGCGATGGCGATGTGGTCGACGATCACGTTCGTATTGTGTTTGGCTCCCCACTCCTTAGTGAACGTGTTGTCGAACCATTTGTCGTAACCCGGGACAAAGTGACTCCACTGCAGGATCTTGAGAGTCTTCTGCTGTGCCAACGCGCGCTGCGGGAAAAGAAATGCCGACGTAAACCCCGCCGCCGCCGCGGCCCCGCCCGTCAACTTGACGAATTTCCGGCGGGAGATTTTTCTGCCAGATTGTTTCGACATGGGCGCTCTCCTTTCTTGGTGGTGCGCATCATACAATCAGCGCATGCCGGAGGAGCGGATTGCACCGGTTGCGGTCACGCGGGTCGCCGCGGGGTCGGTGACCCGGAACGAAGACGTCCTCGCCGTCGAAGAGCCGCTGGAGATCCGCGTCGCCTGGGAAGGTCACGAGAAAAATATCTCCGTCACGATGCGCACGCCGGGCGATGACGATGACCTCGCCGCGGGCTTTCTCTTCACGGAAGGGCTGATTCGATCGGCGGAAGACATCGAATCGATCCGTCACTGGGGATCGCCGAACGTAATCCGGGTCTCGCTGCGCGTCCCGATCGACACCTCAAAACTCGATCGCCACTTCTACACGACGTCGAGCTGCGGGGTGTGCGGCAAGACTTCGATCGATGCCGTCCGCGTGCTCAGTGGAGCGCCGCGGCCCTCCGCGGCGCAGATTTCAAAAGAGGTGATTCACCGGCTTCCGAAGCTTCTCGAGCAACATCAATCAGCATTTCGCGCGACCGGCGGTCTCCACGGTGCTGCTGTGTTCACATCGGCCGGCGAGCTGCTCGGACTTCGCGAAGATATCGGACGGCACAACGCGGTCGATAAGGTGATCGGATCGCTGTTTCGCGGAGGATCGATGAGTGCAGGACAGCCGCCTTCGGCTGTCTGGACAGCGGAGGGCCGCTGTCCTCCACCGGAAATCCTCATGGTCAGCAGCCGCGCGAGCTTCGAGCTCGTGCAAAAGGCGATCGTCGCCGGAATTCCCGTGCTCGCTTCGGTGGGTGCGCCCTCGACGCTCGCTGTGGAGCTCGCGCGCGAATTCGGCGTGACCCTGCTCGGATTCGTGCGCGATTCGCGCTTCAACATTTACGCCGGCGAAGTCGGATAGGATGCTTTTCGATTTCCTCCTCGACACGTACGAGACCGAGCGTTTGAAAACGCTTTCGGTGTGGTCCACTTTCGCCGATCAGGATCTCGAATTCCGCCCCGCACAGCGCATTCGTACTCCGCGCGAGCACATGGTTCATCAGTGCGTCAGCGAAGATGCATGGATGAAGAACATGCTCGGCATTGACACGGGGAAACCCGCACTGCCGCAGACAGAAACGCGGCTCGATTTCATCGCCCACTACGCGGATCTTTCGCAGCAGCGACTCTCCGCGCTGCGTGAGAAGCCGGAAGAATGGTGGCGCGAAATGACGAAGTTCTTCGAGGTCGAGCGGGCGCGAAGCTGGATCATGCTGCGCCGCCTGACACACTCGGCTCATCACCGCGCTCAACTCGTTGTCTACCTGCGCCTCCTCAACCACTCGGTTTACTCGACGTACGGGCCGACCGCGGACACGGGCGGATTGCCGGCCAATAAGGCTCCCACAATTTATCGACCATACGACGGGGAGGGACCCGAACTGCCTGGGCCAGTCGGAAATGTGACCGAGCGCCCGACTACCGCACCGGTGAAGCGATCGCTGCAGCGAGCTGCAGTTCGGTTGCGGGAAGGTGAAGCGACTCTTTCGGCGTGGCAGATGGTCATCGATTCGCCGGCTTCTTTCGCGGCGACGGCGCATTCCTCGGATGGTCGCAGGAGCAGCTCGCGAAGCTGTATCAGAGTCTCAATGTGCCGCCGGATGAACCGGCGTTCGAACTACAACAGTTGGGGTAGGGCACGGCTGCGCCGTGCCGAACTCCGCGATTCGGCACGACGCAGTCGTGCCCTACGGTTCCGGCCGCGCTACGTCTAACACATTCCACTCCTCATCCGTGAGCAGCGAAGCCGCAGCCGGATAGTACACATCGGCCATCTCCCTTTCGTGTGCGTGCAGGCGGCGATCGAGATTCTCCACGTAGCCGGTGATGTTCATTGACGGCAGATGCTCCGAGATTTGCTGTGAGATGTAACGCGTCAGCTCGCGAATCTGTACGTATTCGAGGCGCAGCTCGCGACGCGCGTCGCGTCCGGGAATATCGGCGCGCACCAGCGCAGGCACGAGCGCCTTCTCCTCCGCTTCGGTCCAGGTGCGGAGGTGCTGCTCGAAATCGGCGATGGCCACTTCCATCGCCGAACGATTCTCGTTCCGCAGCGCGCGCTGAAAATCGTCGAAGCGGCTGCGCAGAGCGCGCTGGGCGGAGAGAAGGAGATCGAGTCCGCTTGTCATCCCGACCCTGAGCGCAGCGAAGGGGAGGGATCGGTGTGGGAGGGCGGCACGACAGTTGGAGCCAGATCCGCCCAATCGGGATTCGAACGTTGTATCAATCGAATCTTCTTTGCCCGGTTCCACGATTTGAGCTGCTTCTCGCGTGCGATTGCTTGATTCACGTCCGTGAATTCCTCAAGGTGGACCAATCGAGTAATGCCATATCGGGCGTTGAACGCATTCGGGTCCTGGAGTGATCGATGATAGCCAAGGCGATTCTCGAGATTGCCCGTGACGCCGATGTACAGCACTCGGCGCAGGCTCGCAAGGATGCATACGTAATACAGCTTCATGCGCCGAGCGTACCTCGGCGATCGCTTCAACGAGCGAAGTTCTACCGGCAGTAGCGTACCTCCCGCCCACACCGATCCCTCCCCTTCGCTGCGCTCAGGGTCGGGATGACACTTGCGCTCAAATCCCCGCCATCCCCGGCTCGATTCGCGTATAGCCCTCCTCTACTGCCCACAAATCCATCGATAGCGAGACGAGATCGTCGACCGGCGGAATCGGCCGCGCATCGAGTGTCAGATCGATCGATTTCACATATCGGCGGCAGGTCTCGCACGTTTCCAGCCGCACCGTTTTGTGCGCGTCGCTTCGAAAAATCGGCAGCTTGTGCGGATCTTCTTCGCCGCAAGCGGGGCAACTGATGCGGCCGTAATTCCATTCGAGACCGCAGAGCGAGCAGCCGAGGTAACGGAATCCGCCATCGGCATCGGAAGTCGATTTGCGCGAGCTGATCCATGCCGCCCCGCCGCAAAACGGGCAATGGCCGCGTGAGTGCAGCCGATCGGGATCGATCTTGCGCGCGCGCAGCGCCTCGGCGTACGGCTGCAGCAGCGCGCGCGAGGTGTAGTCCTGGTGATTCTCGCTCCAGAAAACCTGCAGGCGCGTTTTGGCAATCTGCGCTTCGTCCTCGAGACGCTGCCGAGCGTCGTTCGAGCGCTCAGCGATCACTTTCAGAATAGGAATAATTAACGTGACTAATTTATCTGTATCTTTTTCGAAATGTCCGGTCAGAGTGACCGACTGAAGCCGGTCCGCACACTGAGCTTGTGCGCGGCAAAGTGCCGCGGCGAATTCCAGCGGTTCGCGCGCGGCCTCGCTTTGTTGGGCGAGCAGCGCGGCACGAGCGCTGCGCTGCTCGAATGGATTGGCAGTTATTTCCGAGTCTCCTCGCCCGTCACTTTTTTGTACCAAGCGGGATGATGAAATCGCGCCCAGCGGCGGGTCACCGTGCCGCGGGTCATCGCGCCGAAAGTTCCCGGCTCGGCAGCCGTGCCGAGGTAGATGTGTCCGACGACGCCGACGAGGAAGCCGATGAACGTGAGGTCGTGAATCAAGATGCAGATTTCACGGATCCACACGGGAAACAGCAACGGAAACCACATCGGAATGCCGGACAGAAGAAATCCGAGCGCCCCGAGACAGACGGCCCAGAAGAAGAGGATTTGCCCACCGTTGTACTTGCCGCTTTCTTCGACGCGCTCCCAGCGCATGTAGGAAAACGCTTTTCGGCTGAGCCAGCCCTTCTGGTCTTCGTGCAGATGCATATCGGGAAGCCAGTGGAAAAACTGAAAGATTGAGGCGATGATGAAAGCCAGTCCGGCATACGGATGGATCACGCGCGCGGTATCCAGACCGCCGACGAACGAAGCCATCCAGCCGAAGAGCGGAGTCCAGATCGGCATGCCGCTGAAAAGGGCGATGAAGAAGGTCAGCGCAACGGACCAGTGGATGATCCGCGTGGCCATGCGATGACGGACGATCTCATCGCCAACGGCGACGTTATCGCGATTGCGGGCGACGACGATGGGAGTGTCAACTTGCTGGACTGTGCTCATGGCCGTGTGTCCTCAGGAGGCTCTTTAGGACCGTACTTCGTGTAGTGGACGAAGAAACCGAGGATCGCGGCAAATCCGGCGATGACGCCGATCGGCCTAACAACTTGTTTCCACAGCCTCACGCCCCATGGCACGTGAGGATTCACCGGCAGGTTGTACCACTCCGGATGCCCGTGGCCGAGAACGGTCACTACCGTGGTGCCGTTGACGCCGGGCGGATCGTAGAGCATCGCGCTTTCGAATCCGGTCTTCTTCAACTGTGCGACTTCGTGCCGAATTGCAGGCAGCCGGTGGGACACGCTTTGATGCACGCAGGCTCGAGTCCGACTTCGACTCGATCGACGCACAACGTGCACTTCGCCATTTTTCCCGTCGACTTGCTGAACTTCGGAACGTCGAACGGGCAGCCGGTCGAGCAATAACCGCAGCCGATGCATGCCGCCGGATTCACATCGACGATCCCGTTCGAATACTGAACGATCGCTCCCGGTGCGGGACACGCCGCGAGGCAGCCCGGCTCCGCGCAGTGCATGCACTGATCTTTGCGCATGAGCCACATCGGGCCGCCGTCATCGGATGTGCGTTCGTTGAAGCGGATCAAATTCCAGAACTGCGCATCGAGCTCGGGCAGCGTCTGATAGGACCCTTCCTGATGCGTGGCCAGAGTCCTGAGGTCATTCCATTCCACACACGCGGCTTCGCATGCCTTGCAGCCAATGCAGGTGGTCGTATCGATGTACTTCGAGACCACTTCCTTTGTGCGGAGACCGGTCTTGGATCCCCACATCGTGGCGGAGGAGCGTCTGACTTCGAGTGCTTGTTCGCTCATCGTCGCCTCCTCACGCCTTCTCCAGATTCACGAGGAACGCTTTGTACTCCGGCGTCCAGACGTTCGGGTCGCCGGCCGACGGCGTCAGGAAATTCGCCAGCGGTCCTTCGTGGCCTTTTGCCGCTGCATAACCCCAATGAATCGGGAAGCCGATGTGCCAGAGCCGCTTGCCATCGACATTCATCGCCGGCAAGCGATTGGTGACCATCGCCGTTCCCTCGATCGAGCCTCGCGCCGATGTCACTTTGACTTTCGATCCGTTGGCGATCCCTTTCTCTTTCGCCAACGGCTCGGGAATCTCGACGAAGAATCCGGGCTGCAGCTCGTTGAGCACACCCGCGACCTGATGCTTCGTCCAGTAGTGGAAGTGCTCTGTTAGGCGGTAGGTCGTGCAGACGATTGGGAACTTGTCCGGCGTGCCGAAAGTGTCCTTGTCCGAATGGAACGTCAGCGCTACAGGATTCGAGGTCACTTTCGGATGCAGTGGATTGTTGATGGGCGCCTCCACCGCTTCGTAATGCTCGGGGAATGGGCCTTCGGCGAGCGATGGCGCGTACAGCCGCCCAACACCCTCCGGCAGCATGATGAATGCACCATAAGTTCCCGGCGGTGCATCGGGCTTCATGTCCGGCACATCACCAACCCACTTCGTGCCGTCCCATTTGATGCTGGGACGTGTCGGATCCCATGGCTGGCCATTCGCGTCTGCGCCGGCGCGGTTGTACATGATGCGGCGATTCGCCGGCCAGGAGAACGCCCAGGTGTGAAACATGCCGAGGCCGGTTGGATCGGCGGTGCTTCGGCGCTGCGCATTGTTGCCCGCTTCGGTGTAGACGCCCGAGTGCAGCCAATTGCCGCACAGCGTAGAGCCGTCATCCTGAAGCTGACCGAATCCGTCGAGCTGCTGGCCCGCCGTCTTGAGAACCTTCGTCGGATCTTTGGGATCTTTGACGTCAGCGAGTGCCTTGCCACTCATCTCTTTGAGGACTTCGCCGAGATCGGGGTTCACCGGATTGCTGTATGGCCAACTGACGTTCAGCACAGCTTCCGGAATGACACCACCCTCTTTTCGATAGAGATTTTGAACCGTGATCAAAATACGGGACACAATCTCCTGATCGGCCTTTGCCAGTCCCGGCGGATCGAGCGCCTTCCACTTCCATTGCAGCCAGCGCGCGGAGTTCGTGAACGTGCCGTCTTTCTCGGCAAAGTTCGCCGCCGGCAGCATGAACACTTCAGTCTGAATCTGTGAAGCGGGGGCGCCGCCGTACATCTTCGGCGCATCCCAGAAGCCGGCCGTCTCGGTGACCGCGTTCTCGACGACAACCATCCATTTCAATTTGGAGAGCGCGGCGATCATCTTCTTCGAATTCGGTCCCAGACCGACTGGATTCATCCCAAAAGTGATGAAGCCTTCCGGTCCAGGTTCTTTTCCGCCGACACGCATCGATGATCCTCGATACATGTCATCGAAGATGTACATCCATGAATAGTTGCCATCGATTTTTGGCAACCAGCCGTAGCCCCAGTCGTTGTCCTTCGTCGAGGCATTGCCGTAAACGGACTTCAGCATCGAGACCATGAACTTCGGGTAATTGACCCAGTAGTTCATGCTCGCCCAGGGCTGATTGTTGAGCGTTTGAGGAATGGCGGCCTTGTAATAATCAGCCAGTGTCTGCAACTCGCCGGTGGGCGTTTTGAGATAGCCCGGAAGGATCTCGGTGTTCCCCGCGGTATCGGTGGCACCCTGAATGTTCGAGTGACCGCGGAATGCGTTCACTCCCCCGCCCGCCCGCCCGACGTTGCCGAGGAGAAGCTGCAGCATCGCCGCGGCGTGAATGATCTGCACTGCGGTGGAATGCTGCGTCCACCCAAGCGCGTACGTGACCGTGCCGGCACGCTGGGCATTTCCAGTTGAGGTGACGATCTCCGCGACCTTGAGGAACTTGTCCTTCGGCGTCCCGCAGATGCGCTCGACCATCTCCGGCGTGTAGCGA
>QHVY01000014.1 GCA_003223695.1 Acidobacteriota bacterium | reverse complement strand
CGCGCGAGCGTCGCCGAGATGGGAGTTGTGCTCCCAGACGACGACCTTTGCGTCGCGGCGAGCGCGGCGGCGGAGATGATCGGCCAGCGTGAACAGCGTCTCGGTCATGTGCTGATCGCGCAGGTTCCACGATGACACCCGGCCGGAGAACATCGAGCGGTAGTAACGCTCCGCGTTGGCGATCAACCGCGCGTTTTGTTCCGCGAAGAAAGCCTCGCCGGGCGGGATGTGGCCATCGCGCGAGGCATATTCAGCCGCTTTGCGACGAAAGTCAATTAGTTGACTAATTACTTCTTTCTCGCACGTCTCGGTGAGCCCGAACGTCGCGGAATAGCCGTACGCCTGCGTGTCTTCGCCGTAATGTTCGAAACACGCATAGCGATACCGCGCCCGTTTCGCTGCCTCGGGATCGACTTTGTCCAGATAGCCGATCACTTTCTCGATCGAGGTGTAGAGGCTGTAGAGATCGAGTCCGTAGAAGCCGACCTTCTGATCGTCACCGCTGATGCGATCGTTGTACTCGCGCAGCCAGCCGACGAAACCGAGCACGTCGGCGTTGCGCCACATCCAGGTCGGAAAGCGCTTGAAGTCGCCGAGAGCGTCGATCGATTCGGCGTCGTCGCTGATTCCGCGAACAAATCGATTGATGCGGTAGGCGTCCGGCCAATCCGCCTCCACTGCGACGGCGTTGAACCCCTTCTCGGTGATGAGCCGCCGCGTGACCTCCGCGCGCGTCGCGTAGAACTCGTGCGTTCCGTGCGAAGCTTCGCCGATCAGGACGAAATGAGCGTTGCCAATGAGGTTCAGCAGCGGATCGAAATCGCTGCTAGCGCCTGTGAGCTGGCTGAGTGTTCTGCGAATTTCTTTCATTGAGAAACTCATGCACCTCCTCGTCAGAGGTCTGCGAGAAGTCTTCGTACCAGAGCCCGACGGCCTGGAACGGCTCGGGCGTTCGCAGGCAAACGATGTCGATTCCTTCGTCGCGGAATTCGTCGCAGGTCTGCTGCGCGGCGACGGGGACGGCGACGATGATGTTGCGCGGTTGCATTTTCTTGAGCGCGGCTACGGCGGCGCGCATCGTCGAGCCGGTCGCTAGTCCGTCGTCGATGACGATCACTGTTTTTCCGTGAACGTCGAGCGGCGGACGCGATCCGCGGTAGCTGCCCTCGCGTCGTTCGAGCTCCTGTTGCTCTCGCGCAGCGACGTCGTCGATGGCTTTTTGCGGCACCGGAATGTAGCGCAGCACGTCCTGATTGAGCACTCGCACGCCGCCGGTGGCGATGGCACCCATCGCCAGCTCTTCATGTCCGGGCACGCCGAGCTTACGCACGATGAAGACGTCGAGCGGCGCGTCGAGGGCCTGGGCCACTTCGAATCCCACGGGCACGCCGCCGCGCGGCAGTGCGAGAATGATCAGGTTGTCGTTTTTTCCCAACCGCCGTTTCAGCTCCTGTCCGAGGAGCCGGCCGGCTTCGGTGCGATCACGAAAACGTCGATCCATAACTACAAGATCACGCAAGATGCGTGCTACTTACACAGTGGAGGACAGCCGCCCTCGGCTGTCCCGGCGCCCTTCCGCCCACTCGCGCCATATCCAAGGCCAATCATCGGCTGTAGTGGCCAACCCTGCGCGAACTGGATTGTTGCAGATGTACTCGGCTTCTTTCGGATCTCCTCGCCTGCGCGAAGAATACGGTCGAACGACTCGTCCTGCCAAAGATGTCCGCGGCGACCTAGATTTCGATTGATTAGATGTGCCGAAGCGCCCTTAATTGCATCAAGGATCGTACTCAGAGAGCTTTGTTCATATGGCGTAAGGATCGCGTGCACGTGATCCGGCATGATTACGGCGGAATGCAGCCAGTACAGGATTCGATGGTCATGCACGCAACACGAAGAGCGCGATATCTCTGGCTATCGGCGGTAACACTTCGCGATGAATCGTAGCGAAGGTAATGAAGTGGCTCTTTCCTGATTTTTCAAGATGAGGAAGATGGCGGCGATGTGCGAACGTGTCATTCGAGACCGGCATGCCGCGATTGTCCCTCGGCCTAAGATCCATTGAGGATTTTCTACATTACGTAGGACAGCCGAGGACGGCTGTCCTCCACGCGAGACGGACAGCCGAGGGCGGCTGTCCTCCACGTTATCGCGAAACCTCCTCCTCGGTCGGCTGTGGCACTTCATTCGTCGACGAGGCGAGAACGCGCTGGATGGCCTCCGCTCGGGCCAGTGCGTCTTTTTCCCGCTCCTCGAAACGTACGGCCATCCATTTGTGTCCGCGCTGACGCTCGCGATCGGCGAGCCGCTTCGAAAGATGCGCGTTCTCTTCGAGAGTTTTCAGCGCAGACCAGAGTGCCTGCTCCAGCATGTCGTTCTGCGCGCCGATCATCGACTCTGGTGAAAAGGCGTGTCCCACTCGGCAGCGGAAGCGGAGGTAATCCTCTTCATCGATCTCCCAGAGAACTCCACCACAATCGGGGCAGGAAAACGCCGACGGATGACCGCGGCGCCCTTCGCCTTGCAATGCGTCCGGATCCATCTCGCTGAATCGGTTCTCCATCATCATGGCCTCCAAGCTTTGAACCGATCCTTCTTGCGCGGGCGGTTCCTGCCCTAGCAATTCGCTGAGTTTCTTCGGAATGTCGCGCAACGGCAGCACATAATCGACATCGACGTTCTCGAGCGCACTCTCCGGCATCGACCGATAGACGGCGTCGGCCGGGTCCTGAACGACGGCTACGCCGCCGGCCTCTTTGATCGCCCTCAGCCCCGCGGTGCCATCGTCGAGAGTTCCTGTGAGGATCGCACCGATCACTTTCGGGCCTGCCGCGGACGCGGCACTGCGAAAGAGCGGATCGATCGCCGGCCGGTGCCGGTTTTCGCGCGGTCCGCGCACGACGCGCAGTCGTCCGTTTCGCTCAATCAGCATGTGCTGATCGGGCGGGGCGACGTAGATCACGCCCGCCTTGTATGCCTCGCCATCTTCCGGGTGTTTTGCGCGCAGCTTGCCTTTGCGCGACAACAGTTCAGGAAGCAGGCTCGGCGAGTCGGAGGGAATGTGAAGCGTCACGAACACCGGCGCTCCGAAGTCGCCCGGCAGCGCCTCGGCGAGAGTCATCAAAGCCTCGACTCCTCCAGCGGACGCGCCGATCACTACGATGCGTTGCGACACATATGACTAGCAAGAGGATTGCCCGCCATCGGCATAAAATACGCGAATTGTGGGCGCCAAACGGAAAAGCCGCACAGAAACCAAGGCAGTTGAGGCCAAACACGAAGCACGATTGCGCCGCGCGTTTCCGGTCGTAGGCATTGGCGCGTCCGCCGGCGGAATCGAAGCGATCACGTCACTGCTGAAAGCGCTTCCGAAGTTGCCCGGAATGGCCTTCGTCTTCATCATTCATCAGGACCCGAAATACGAGTCGAATCTCGCGCAAATCCTCGCGCGCTCGACGGCGATGCCCGTCGAGGTCATCCGTTCGGACACAGCGGCCGAGCCCAATCACTTGTATCTCCCGCCGCCAGGTGCCGAGCTCTCGATTGAAGGCGGTGTCTTAAAGCTTCACGAGCGCACGTCAAGCGGCACACCTTCAGTGATCGACAATTTCTTCGTTTCGCTTGCCGAAGATCAGGGTAGCCGGGCCATCTCGGTCGTCCTCTCTGGCTCCGCTTCGGATGGAACGCGCGGCACGAAGGAAATCAAGGCGGAAGGGGGAATCACATTCGCGCAGGACGATTCGGCAAGCGTGAAGAGCATGCCGCAGAGTGCGACCGAGGCAGGCTACGTCGATTTCGTTCTTCCGGCCGACAAGATTGCCGCCGAGCTGGTGCGCATCGCGCACCACGACTATGTCACGGAGCCGTCGCAGGGACGGTTCTCAGAGCAGGAGCTTTTAAAGCTGTACACGCTCATTCACAAGAAGTACGACATCGATTTCACACACTACAAGCCGACCACGATCGAGCGGCGCATTCGGCGGCGCATGGCTCTTCGCAAAGTGAGCACGCTTCGAGAGTACCTGCCGATCGCTCGTGATGATCAACATGAGGTTGAGCAGCTCTACGCCGACATCCTGATCAAGGTCACGGGTTTCTTCCGCGACGCTGAGGTCTTCGGAACGCTGCAGCGCGACGTCTTTCCAGAGCTGCTGCGAGAGCGCGACAACGATCCCATTCGCGTCTGGGTGCCCGGCTGTGCCACTGGCGAGGAGGCCTATTCAATCGCCATCTCGCTCTTGGAAGTCGTCGGCGAGCACAAATTCTCCTGCCCGATTCAGATCTTCGCCACCGATGTGAGCGACATGGCGATCGAACGAGCGCGTGTCGGACTGTATCCCGAGAGCATCTCCACTGAGGTGTCGCCGGAGCGGCTGCGACGATTCTTCGGAAGAATCAACGGCGGCTATCGCGTCAGCAAAGCCGTTCGCGACTGTTGCGTGTTCGCCCGGCAGAACGTGACGAAAGATCCACCGTTCTCCAAGCTCGATTTCATCAGTTGCCGCAACGTGATGATCTACTTCGGTACGATGCTGCAACGCAAAGTGATCTCGATCTTCCACTACGCCCTGCGGCCGAACGGCTTTCTTCTTCTCGGCAGTTCGGAAACGATCGGCAATTTCGGCGAGCTGTTTGGGACCGTCGATCGAAAGCATAAGATTTACCGCAAGAAGACGGTCGCCGCGCGGCCGCCAGTCGACTTCGACATGGCGAAACCGTCACCACCACCGGAGCGTCGCGAGGCGAAGCACGAAGCTGAAGCTCCGAATGCGGTGTTTCGTGAAGCGGATCGCGTTCTGCTGAACCGTTTCAGTCCTACTGGCGTGCTGATCAACGACAGCCTCGATGTGGTCCAGTTTCGCGGTCGCACGAGTCGCTATCTCGAGCTCCCGCCGGGCACAGCGAGTTTCAATTTGCTGAAGATGGCCCGAGAGGGCCTGCTGGCCGATCTGCGGGCTGCGATTCACACTGCGCGCAAAAAAGAGGCGCCGGAACGCCGCGAAGGAATTCAAATCAAAGTCAACGAGCACGCCGCGACTGTGAATCTCGAAGTGATTCCATTCATCGGCACCTCGAAGGAGCGCTTCATGCTGGTCCTCTTTGATGAGCCGAGATCCAGCAGCAACCCTGGATCAGCCGCGAGAAAATCGAGGCCGGAAACCGAGACGCGGCAGGTCACGCGCCTCAAACGCGAGCTGCAAGCGACGCGCGAGTATCTGCAATCGATCATCGAAGAGCAGGAAGCAATGAACGAAGAGCTCCGTTCGGCGAACGAAGAGATTCAGTCGAGCAACGAGGAGCTGCAGAGCACGAACGAAGAACTGGAAACGGCGAAAGAAGAGCTGCAGTCGAGCAACGAAGAGCTCACCACGATGAACGAGGAGCTCGAGACGCGCAACGACGAGCTGGCGGTCGCCAATAACGACCTGCTCAATCTTTTCTCGGCGGTCGATATCCCCATTGTGATGCTCGATGCGGGACTACGCATTCGGCGATTCAATGCCGGCGCGCAACGGGTGCTGAACCTCATCGCGTCCGATGTGGGCCGTCCAGCAACCGATCTGAAGACGACGTTGAGCATCGACAATCTGGATGAGCTGATCGCCCAGGTGGTCGATACCCTCGAAGTCCGGGAGCTTCAGGTGAAGGATCGCGACGGGCGCACGCAACTCTTGCGCATTCGGCCGTACAAAACAGCCGATAACAAGATCGACGGAGCCATTCTGGTGCTGATTGATCTCGACGTGATTCGCAAACAGCGTCCGCGCGGGTAATTACCGCTGGCGGACGCGGGTGTGAACCGCTTCGATTTCGGCGCGCACAAAGTCGAGCTGTGCCAGGAGCTCTTCGACTTCTTCTGCCAGCTTGCGCATCTGCGATCGCGCCGCATGACGGCGGCCATTCTGACGACTCGCCGCGAGATCGCGCCAGAGCTGTACACGATCAGGGTGCTGCAGACTGGCGATTTTTACGGCGAGCGGATCGACGTTCTCCGAGATTTCATCGCCGAGGAGATCCTGCGGAGATGTGTGGAGGATGCGACAGAGCGTGAGAAAGAGGCCGAGATCGAGTCCCTGTTTGTCTCGTTCGATGCGTGAGAGGGTTGCCACGCTGACCTGCGCGCGCGTTGCTACCTCGTTCAGCGAAAGATTCCGGATCGTCCGGGCTTGACGGATTCTCGTTCCAACCAAGATATCGATTTTAGCCTGCATTTGCGGTGCCTGCAAAATTATCTATCGAGTGCACAGGCCGCTGTGAGACGGATGACGTCCTGAATATCGAATGGCTTTCGGACAAGGGCGTGAATTTCCGACTTGTCGACCTGATCGACCACACCACGGCTGGCTCCGGTAAGGACGATGATTTTCTTCAGCCGCTCAGGATTTTCACGTTTGAGAGTTTCCAGAATCTCGATGCCGCTCATTTCCGGCAGGATCAGATCGAGCATGACGACGGCGTAATTATCGCCGTTGATCTTGGTCAGTGCCTGTTTTCCATCATCTGCAAAGTCAACGTCGAATCCGGCGCGAGAGAGCAGCACATTCAGAAGCACCTGGAGCGCGCGGTCGTCATCTGCGACCAGAACTCTTGAGGCCATTTTCGATAAGGGCCGATGTCGCACTGTACTCTTGATTTGCAACAGGTGTAAAGCGCTTTGTTGCGGGTCATGCATAAACTGCGCATGCGACTTGCATTTTCCGCAAATCGCGCCGCCTACCGTCCTCCGGGCTGTGTTGCGGGTCGGGCGGTGCGCCCGTCGTTCCTGAGGACCGGCGGTCAGCCGATCTCGCACGTCATTGGCTGCCGGTCCTCGCGTCGTTCTTCACCACAGAGACAACACAAGGAGACCTCTGTGATCTCTGTGGCCTCTGTGGTGATCTCTTCCCGCGCCGTGTGCTAGCGTGCCGCTGTGCCCGCTGGTTTGCGTCGCGATCTCGGAACGATCGAGTCCTACGCCACGCTCCTCGGCATTCTCATCGGCGCTGGAATCTTCAAAGTCACTAGCGACGCATGGGCGCTGACCGGCCCCAGCGTGATCCTCGGTTACTTCGTTCTCGCTCCGGCCGTGCTGGCCACGTCCGTTGCGTATTCCGTCTTCATCTCAACACCATTGGGATGCGAGCCGGGAGGCGAATACGCGCACATCTCGCGTACGTTCGGCGGCTTTACGCTCGCTTTTATCGGAGTCTGGCTGAAGATCATCAGCTACATCGGCGCACTCGCATATCTTGCGCGGGCGTTTGCCGATTATCTCGGCGGCGGAACGTTGGTGGCGGTCGCGAGCATCCTCTTCTTTTATGCTGTCCACGTCGCCGGCGTGCGATGGTTCGGCCGCATTCAGGTTTGGATGTGCGTGATTCTCGGCATCTCGCTCATCGTTCTGATTGTGCCCGGTCTCTTTGCCATTCATCCTGTCAATTACCGCCCCTTTGTCACGCACGGCATCCGCGGATTCGCTGCGAGTCTGCCGCCGCTCTTCTTCGCGTATGCAGGCTTCGAGTCGCTGGCGCAGACCGCCGGTGAGGTTCGCGACAGCACGCGACGCCTCCCGCGCGTTTTTCTCTTCGGCATCACCGCGACGATGACCATCTATCTATTGATGACCGTCGTCGCGATCGGTGTGTTGCCCGGTCAGTCGATGACTGCGGTTGCGTCGCTCTATCTGCCGCGCGGCGCTGAGGTGATCATCACGATCGGCGCGCTGATGGCGATCACCACATCCCTTAACGGCACGATGATGGTGCCCTCGCGCGTGGCTATCATGCTGGCCGAGGACGGACTGGCGCCGAAGTGGCTGGGGCGAATTTCTCCGCATACAGGAACTCCGATCGTGGGGCTGACAATCACCGCTGTCGCTGCTCTGATTCTGTTGTTGAGCGGCGAAATCTCGCTCGCGCTGAACATCGCCGTTTTTGCGCTGGTGGTGCTTTATTTTCTGCACAGCTTCGCGTTGCTTGTGCTGCCGTGGAGAAATCGCGAGCTTTTCGACTCGATCACCGTGCACATTCCGCTTTGGCTGCAGCGAGTGTCGGCGGTCATCTCGATTCTGGCGATGGGCGGCATCATCGCCTTGCAACTGACTTCAATCGCGACGATCGAGCTTGCCGCGGTCTGGACCTTTGCCGGCGCGCTAGTCTACTTCGTAGCGCACCGCGGGACTTCCCGCAGGATAGAAGACACCGAGAAGCCGAAGCTCGCCTGATCCGCTGTTCTCCACGCAATGCACCTCCCGTTTCGGGAGATACACGCACGTGCCCGGACCGATCGGCGTTTTCGCTTCGCCGGCCCAAAGCACGCCGGAACCCTGCAGGATGCAAAGCATTTCTTCGTAAAGATGGAAGTGATCGGGCGCGCGGCCGGGCGGAATCGACCCAACAAACTGGGTGATCTCGCTGGATGGGGAGGTCTGCGAGACGGATGCGTGTAGGGGCGGCCTTTGGGCCGCCCGGCGGGCTGAAGCCCGCCGCTACACAGATCACCGTCATTTTCTCGTTCAGTTCCAGCTCCTCGCCGGCCGGAACATAGATGCCCTCGTCTTTGTCGAGGATGTAAAGCACTTCATCCGATGTGTTGCGAATCGTAGCTGGCGCCTCGATCACCCGCATCGAAATCGCTTCGCCCTGCAGCACCTTGCCGGCTCGGAGCTCGTCGATCGAAGTGATGACGGCCACTCTTGGATTATGCTCTAACGCGCATGGACTCGAAGCTGAACCAGGACTTCATCCGCTACGAGCAGGTGGAGAAGCGGCAGAAGTATCACCTGGCCGAAGATCCGCGAGAGGAATTCGACGAAGAGTTTCAAATTCGAACCTGCGACATGCGCTCCGCCACGTTCGCGTGCGACCTCGGCGAAGCGCTCCACGAGATCG
>QHVY01000013.1 GCA_003223695.1 Acidobacteriota bacterium | reverse complement strand
CTGACGCTGACGTTTGCGTCTGTCGATTGGATGATGTCGCTCGAGCCACGGTGGAATTCGACGATGTACGGCATTACGTTCACTGTCGGCTGCGGCCTCTCCGGTCTTGCCTTCGTCACGTTTTTTCTCTCACGGCTGGCGAATCACGAGGCGATGAGAGGGATTTTGAAACCGAGCCATCTCCGCGACCTGGGCAATCTCATGCTGGCCTTCGTGATGTTTTATGCGTACACGGCGTTCTCGGAATTTCTTTTGATCTGGTACGCCAATCTGCACGAAGAAATCCCGCACTATTTGTATCGTGACCTGGGTGAGTGGGGGTTCATCGCCATCTGCATCATCCTGTTCCATTTCTTTCTGCCCTTCTTCATGCTGCTGATGCGGCCGATCAAAGACCGGCCGGAGACGATCGGTGTCGTCACGGTGATCATTCTGATCATGCGCTACGTTGCGATTTACTGGCTCATAACACCGTCGTGGTATCCCGAGCATTTCCATTATTCGATCTGGAATCTGACGTCGCTGATCGGAATTGGCCCCATTCACGAGACGTGGGTCGAAGAAGCGATTCGCGAAGGAGCATTGAAAGTCAATGCCTGACGTGGTCAATCCCGAAACGCAGCACGAGCGCAGTGACGTCAATGTTCGCGCGCTCTTGTGGTTCGCCGCGATTTTCATCCTCTTCGCGGCGTTCACGCATCTCGTCTTATGGCTGATGTTCAACCATTTCGCCAAGATGGCGCGGCAAACGACGACGCCGCCATTGACGGAAATCGCCCGGCCGGCGAACGCTTCCGTTCCGCAGATGCCGCGGCTGCAGCCGTTTCCCAATCGCGATCAGCGCGGCACGATGCTGCCGCCGAACGTCAGCACGCCCACTGTCGACATGGAGGAGATGCGGGCGACGGAAGAGCAGACGCTCAACACTCCCGGCTGGGTCGACCGGCAAAAGGGCATTGTGCGATTGCCGATCGACGTGGCCAAGCAGTTGACTGTTCAGCGGCTTAATGTGGCGCCGGCTCTTAGCCGGCGCGAACCGGCTGGAGAGCCGGTTCCACGTGCGGGAGCACAGCGATGACGGCGTTCGCCGTTCGGCGTTCGCCGTTGGCCGTGGTGGCTTCTCCTCGGCCAACAGCCAACGAGCGGCGCATGCCGACAACTCCGCTACTCCGCCGAAACTCCCGGGCGAAGTGTCCATTCGACAGAAGCTCAACGCGCAACTACCGCTCGACCTGATGTTCCGCGACGAGAGCGGAAGGATCGTCCGGCTGCGCGACTTTTTCGACCATGGCAAGCCGGTGCTGCTCAATTTCATGTACTACCGCTGCCCCATGCTTTGCCCGATGGTCATGGAAGGCATCAGCAGCGGTCTAACAGAACTGAAGCTCGATGTCGGCAAGGATTTCGATGTCATCACCGTGAGTATCGATCCGCGCGACATGCCCGAGCAGGCCACGGCCAAAAAGGACACCTACATCAAACGCTACGGCCGTCTGAATGCGGCGGGCGGATGGCACTTTCTTACCGGGCATGAGTCGGCGATCCACGCGCTCACGAATGCGGTGGGATTTCATTACGCGTACGATCCGCAACAAGACCAGTTTGCCCACGCCACTGTAGTAATGGTTACTACAGCTGACGGCCGCTTGTCGCGCTACATTTACGGATTCGAATACAAAGCGCGCGACCTTCGCCTGGCATTGGTCGAAGCGTCGGCGAACAAAATCGGCACGCCGGTCGATCAGCTCCTCCTGCTCTGCTATCACTACGATCCGGCGACGGGCACGTACAGCCGCACGGCGATGAATTTCGTTCGCGCCGGCGGCGTGGCCACTGTTCTCAGCCTGGCCGGATTCATCGTCATCATGTTGCGCAGGGAGCGGCGGCAACCCAAATGATGCTGACCGATTTCCCGCTCTTCCCCGAGCAGGCGTCGACCGTCGCGAAGCAGACGGACGCGCTCTTCATCATGCTGACCATTGTCTGCGGCGCGGTGTCGGTGCTGATCTTCACCATGATTTTCGTTCTGGCGATCATGTATCGCCGCCGCCCTGACAACGAGCTGGCCCAGGAGGAGGAGGCGCCGAAGATTCTCGAAGCCACATGGATCGTCGTGCCGTTCATCTTCTTCATGGCCACGTTCGTTTGGGGCTCGTGGCTCTACTTCAGGCTCGCGCGGGTGCCGGACAATGCGCTCGACATCTACGCGACGGGCAAGCAGTGGATGTGGAAATTTCAGCATCCGACCGGACAGCGCGAGATCGACGAGCTGCACGTTCCGGTCAATCGTCCGATTCGCATCACGATGGCGTCCGAAGATGTGATTCACAGTCTTTTTTTCCCCTCTTTTCGTGTGAAAGCGGATGTCCTGCCCAGTCGGTATCGCATCATGTGGTTTCAAGCGACAAAGGTCGGACGCTTTCACATCTTCTGCACCGAATATTGTGGAACGTTGCATTCAGGAATGATTGGCTGGGTCGATGTGATGCAGCCGACCGATTATCAGAAATGGCTCGCCGGCGGTTCTGAAGGCTCACTGGCGTCACAAGGACAGGCGCTCTTTCAGAAATATGCCTGCAATACGTGTCACACCGAGGATGCAACTGGTCGGGGACCGGTGCTGCTCGGCCTGTATGGTTCCACAGTGACTCTGGCGAACAATGCCACAGTGGTCGCGGATGAGAATTACATTCGCGAATCGATTCTCAGTCCACAAGCAAAGATTGTGAAGGGTTTCGGCCCGATCATGCCTACGTTCCAGGGGCAGGTAAACGAGGATGATCTGCTGAAGCTCCTTGCCTACGTCCGATCGCTCGCGGGCCCGCGTACGACAACACCGCCGAAGGAACCGAAGTCATGACCTCAGTCACGTACCACGACGTCCAATTCCTCGAGCCGGCCAAGACTCGCAATTATCTGAACGTCGACTATGGCGCGCTGTCGTGGCTGCTGACAAAGGACCACAAGCGCATCGGCATCCTCTACATGGTCTCCATCTCGGTCATGTTCATCCTCGGCGGCTTTTTCGCGTTGATGATGCGCCTGGAGCTGCTGACGCCCGAAGGCGATCTGCTGACCAGCGACACGTACAACAAATTCTTTACGCTTCACGGCATCATCATGATTTTCTTTTTCCTCATCCCGTCGATTCCGGCGGTGCTGGGGAATTTCATTCTGCCGATCCAGCTCGGCGCGAAGGATCTCGCATTTCCGCGCATCAATCTGTTGAGCTGGTATTTGTACATGATCGGCGCGTTCACCGGCCTGCTCGTCGTCATCATCGGCGGCGTCGACACTGGCTGGACGTTCTATACGCCATTTTCCACGCAGTACTCGAATACACATGTCATCGGCACGACGTTCGGCGCGTTCATTGTCGGCTTTTCATCGATCCTCACCGGTCTGAATTTCATTGTGACGATCCACCGCATGCGTGCGCCTGGCCTGACCTGGTACCGGCTGCCGCTGTTCGTCTGGGCGATGTACGCCACGAGCCTGGTGCAGCTCCTGGCCACGCCTATTCTGGCGATCACGCTGGTGATGCTGATGATTGAGCGCTTCATTCATGTCGGTATTTTCGATCCGGCGTTAGGCGGCGATCCACTGTTGTTTCAGCACATGTTCTGGTTCTACTCTCACCCGGCCGTTTACATCATGATTCTGCCGGCGATGGGCGTGGCCAGCGAAGTCGTCGCGGCATTTACACGCAAGAAGATCTTCGGCTACACATTTGTCGCCTACTCCTCGCTCGCCATTGCCTTCCTCGGATTTCTTGTATGGGCGCACCACATGTTCGTCGCCGGCATTTCCGTTTACTCGGCAATGATTTTCTCGTTCCTGAGCTACTTCGTTGCGGTGCCGTCAGCGATCAAAGTCTTCAATTGGACCGCAACGCTCTACAAAGGCTCCGTCTCCTGGCAAACACCGATGCTCTATATCCTCGGTTTCATTGGTCTGTTCACAATGGGCGGCGTCACTGGATTGTTTCTGGCGGCGTTAGGCCTTGACGTACATGTCACCGATACATACTTCGTCGTCGCGCACTTCCACTACATTATGGTCGGCGGCGCAGTCATGGGTTATTTTGCCGGGCTGCACTATTGGTGGCCGAAGATCACCGGCCGGATGTATCCGGAGTGGTGGGCGCGGCTCGGCGCGTTGCTGGTGTTCGTCGGCTTCAATCTCACTTTCTTCCCGCAGTTCATCCTTGGCTATCTCGGAATGCCGCGCCGCTATCACGCGTATGCACCCGAATTTCAGGTTCTCAATGTAATGTCGACCGCAGGCGCGTCGATCCTCGCCGTCGGTTACATGCTGCCACTCGTTTATCTATTGTGGTCGCTTCGATTCGGTCGCAAGGCGGGAACCAATCCATGGGGCGCTGTAGGACTGGAGTGGACGACGTCGTCGCCACCGCCGAAGGATAACTTTCACGAAACGCCGGTCGTCACGTGGGAAGCCTACGACTATCCGGCGATGCTGAAAGCGATGGGAGAGACGCAGAATGTCTGACGTGACCGTGCACGCGGACGAACACGTCCATCACCCGTTCCTTCAGCATCAGTTCGAGGACCTCGGTCAGCAGCACGAGGCTTCGACCCTCGGAATGTGGGTATTTCTGGCCACCGAGATTCTTTTCTTTGGCGGCGTTCTGATGGCGTACTGGATCTATCGGACGATTTATCCGGAAGCGTGGGCGCTGGCCGGCGAGCAACAGAACACGCTCGCGGGCGGAATCAACACGCTCGTGCTGATTACAAGCTCATTGACGATGGCCCTGGCAGTGCGCACCGCGCAGCTCGGCAGCCGGCGGGCCACTCTGGTCTTTCTATTCGCCACAATGCTCTTCGGTGCGACATTTCTGGGAATCAAGGCCTACGAATACAACGCGCACTGGCACGAAGGGCTTTTTCCCGGATCACATTTCACGTGGCACGAAAATCCTGAGCTCGCGCCCAAAGTGCAATTGTTCATGGTCTTCTATTGGGGAATGACCGGGCTGCACGCTCTGCACATGGTGATCGGTGTCGGTCTTCTCGTGTGGATCATCTCGCGGGCGTGGCGCAGTCACTTCGGCCCCGAGTACTACAGTCCAGTCGAGGTAATGGGCCTTTATTGGCACTTCGTCGACATCGTGTGGATTTTCCTCTTTCCCTTCTTGTATCTGATTCCGCACTTCGGGGTGCTACATGGCTGATATCCACGAAGCGCCGCACGACGTCACGCCGCTCCCCACTTATTTTTTTGTGTTCATCGCTTTGGCGGCAGGGACACTGCTGACGTGGTACGCCTCGACGATCAATCTCGGCTGGGCAAATACTCCAATCGCTCTGTTCATTGCCACAACCAAAGCGGTGTTGGTGATCCTTTTCTTCATGCATGTGATCCATTCCACTCGCCTAACGTGGGTCGTCATCATCGCCTCTTTTGTGTGGCTCGGCATGCTGTTCGTGCTGACCTTCGCCGATTATCTGACGCGGTTCTGGGCGATTGACTGAGTGGCGATCGCGCGATCAACAGCCATCGCGCTTCTGTTCCTTCTCCTTGCGGTGGTGATGACGTGGCCACTCGCCGCAAACCTCGGGTCTGCTATCTCTGATCCCTCCGACCCATTCTTCACTACATGGGCAATGGATTGGGACTGGTATGCAGCTCTGCACCACCGAAATCTTTTCAACGCGAATATTTTTTATCCCGCCCGCGACGCGCTCGCATTCAGCGAGCACATGATCGGCTTGGCCATTGCGCTTTTTCCGTTCCATCTCTTCGGCCTCGTGTCGCTGACGATCCACAACATTGGCGTCTTGCTTGGCTTCGCCGGCTGCGGACTGTCGATGTATGCCTTGTGCCGTTATGCGACGCGATCGTTTGTCGCAGGGGTGATCGGTGGCATCGCGTTCGCGTTCGTCGGCTTCCGATTTCACCACTTGCCCCATCTGCATTTCATCTGGGCGATGTGGCTTCCGCTTCTTCTGCTTACGCTTCTGTTGCTTGCTGACAAGCCGACCGCGCTGCGTTCTCTCGCATTCTGCGGTGTATTCGTAATGAACGGACTCACGTCACTTCATTGGCTTGTGTTCGGCTCGACGACAATTGCGATTACCGCGATTGTCCTTCCGCTACTGAGGGTCCGAGCACGAGAGTGGCGATTCTGGATTCTTCTAATGGTCTCCACAGTGGCCGCGGTCATCATCTTGCTGCCTTTCGTCCTCCCGTACCGTAGCCTAGGCATGCAGCGTACAGAGGATGAAGTCCTTCCGAATAGCGCGCAATGGCCCGACTGGCTCGAGCCGAACTATCAAAACAAGCTTTACGGTGATCTCAGCTCCGTCGACGCGTATACCCACGAGAGGACGCTCTTTCCCGGCTACATCACCATTGCACTCGCGCTCGTTGGTCTCCTTGCGAGTGGGCGTCGAGATGTTCGCGTGATTGCGATCGTTTGGATCGTGGTCGGCGCCGTCGGTGCTCGTGGTCTGCGCGGCTACGTCGGCTCGTTTTTGTTTCATCACTTCGCCGTGTTCCGTGGCATTCGTATGCCGGCGAGGTGGTCGATGATCGCTTATGTCGGCCTGGCACTTCTCGGCGCCGCGGGAATGGAGCGGTTGCTCCGAGACCGCAGCAGAATCTCGCAGATCGCGATCACGTCTATTGCGGCCCTTGCGCTGCTGTTCGAGCTGCGAATCGCTCCTATCCGCTGGTATCTCGTTCCACTTCAGCCGCGGCCGCTGTACGACTGGATCGGATCGGTGCCGTTGAGCGGCGCTGTTCTCGAATTGCCGATGACACAGAGCGCGGCTTACGAGTACCTTTGGCGCTCCACTGTCCATCACAAGCCGCTGATCAACGGCGTCTCCAGCTACATACCCGCGGCATACGAAGACCTCACGTCGACGTACGAATCGGATCCGCTCTCCGATGATTTTCTTAGCGCTCTCGAGCGCCGGCGGTGTTCGCTGATTGTCGTTCATGCCGGCATCCTGCGTCAGCGCAGCAGTGTAATTCGGCAATGGTTGCGGCGATCGATCGACAGCGGCCGTCTCACATTTGTTCGCGAATTCGATGCCGGCGCACGCGCCGATTACGTTTTCGCGCTCAATCGAGTGGAGCCGGAGGCGATCTCGTTACGCGCTCCAGCAGTTGCCGATTCCTCCGGGCGCACACCAAGTCAGAACGTGCGCATTTTCATTGACCAAGACGGCCCGACGTACTGTGGCGTTCCCTTTGCCAATGTCGATCACGGTCCATTCGGCATAATTCATGGCAAGCTCACGGTCAGTGGCTGGGCGTTGGCGCCTAACGGAGTCTCAGCCGTGAATCTCCGATTCGCGAACGGTCGAGTTGTTGTACGCACCGATTCTGTCGATCGCCCTGATGTGAAGGCAATTTACCCCTGGTACCCGGCCGTTCAGCGGCCCGGCTTCACGAAAACGATCGATCGTCCGTTATGCGTTGATGGCCATACCGACATGCAACTGGAGATCGTGGACGGACGCGGACGCGTCGTGCGCAATCCGCCGTTCTGGTTCACATGGCGCGATTGATATTTGACGCTCATGCGATGACGACTGTCTTCCTAACCCAACGCTGTTCGTTCAGCTCGCGGATCATGAAATCGGCGACGTCGGCGCGGCTTACCCGCGGAAAACCACTGAGCTTGAGGTGTTCGCCGACGCGGTAATTGCCGGTGCGACGGGTATTCGCCAGCGCAACGGGCCGCACAATCGTCCATTGCAGGGGAGAGGCCTCAATCATTGCATCCGCAGTCGCCTTGTCGCCATAGATGCTGCGCAGCACTGTTCGAAAGAAAAACTTCTGGATCGCGCTTGCGTCGTTGAACGATTCACCGACTCCAAACGCAGACACCAGCAGCAAGCGTTTCACGCCCGCTTGCTCCATCGCCGGGAGAAGGACGACAACTGCGCGCGTCATGATGCCGCCCTTCAATGACTTTGATGTGCCCAGCGCGCTGAGGACCGCATCGCATCCGCGCACGGAAGCGGCGACCACGCCCGAATCCGTAGCATCGCCTTGAATGACTTCTATCGCCTCGCTCACTTTCGCGCGATCGCGAACGAGGGCGGCGACGGCATGACCGGCTTCGAGGGACTGCCGGACGAGCTGACGGCCCGTCGGGCCGGTGGCGCCCAGGATCAATAACTTCATCGCGGGGAATTGTATGTAAACTGCGGCTGCATGCGTTACCTCGTCACTGGCGGCGCCGGTTTCATCGGATCGAATTTCATTCGCTTCCTTTTTCGAAAGTACGGCAGCGATGCGCACGTCGTCAATCTCGATAAGCTGACGTACGCCGGCATCCGCGAAAATCTTGCGGAATACGAAGGAAAAAAGAATTACCGCTTCATTCACGGTGACATCACGAATCCCGCCGACGTCGCCGAGGCGTATTCCGGCAGCATCGATGTTGTCGTGAATTTTGCCGCGGAGACTCACGTCGATCGCTCGCTCATGGAGGCCGGCTCGTTCATTCAGACTGACGTTCACGGTGTGCTCGTGCTCCTGGAAGAAGCGCGAAAGCACGCGCCGAATCTGAAGCGATTCGTACAGATTTCGACGGACGAGGTGTACGGCTCGATTGAGCGCGGCTCGTTCAAAGAAACGGACATGCTCAATCCTCGCAACCCGTACTCGGCGTCAAAAGCCGGCGGCGACCGCATGGCTTATGCGTACGCGCAGACATATGGGTTGCCGGTGATCATTACGCGCGCCTCGAACAATTTTGGTCCGTGGCAATATCCGGAGAAACTGATTCCGCTGTTTGTCACAAACGCGATCGACGATCTCCCGCTGCCGCTTTACGGCGACGGCCGCAATGTGCGCGACTGGTTGTTTGTCGAGGATCACTGTGCGGCGATCGATTTTCTCATCGAGCGTGGCGCGACTTCGGAGGTGTACAACGTCGGCGGAGGGAACGAGCGGGAGAATCGCGACATCACACGCAGGATTCTGCAGATGCTGGCGAAACCGGAGTCGCTGATCAAACCTGTTGGGGATCGCCAGGGTCACGACCGCCGCTACTCGCTCGACACGACGAAGCTGGAGCGCCTCGGCTTCAAATGCAGCACGAATTTCGATGATGGCCTACGGCGCACTGTGCAGTGGTACGTTGAGAACGAAGCGTGGTGGCGCGCGATCAAGGAGCGCAGCGCAGAGTTTCGCGACTATTACGCGAAGCAGTACGGCGGCCGATAGAGTTGGCCGTACGCCGTTGGCCGTTGGCCGTTGGCCGTTGGCCGGGGGCGGCAGGGACGGCGAACGGTCAACGGCTAACGGCGAACGGCGAACGATTACGTAATCGCTTTGGCGATTAGAAACGCCGCTGTCGCGGCGAGGCCGCCGGTGATCGTCGTTTGCAGCGCGCTTTTCATCGGTCTTGCGCCGGTGTATCGCCCTTTGATCAGACCGAAGACGAGAATCAACATGTAGGGCGCGAGCGGAATCAAGCCGCCGACGACATAAGCGCTGGCGATCATCGCTGCGCTCGTGCGCGCGCGGCGCGGATCGGGGCGTTCGAGGCCGAGCTCGAAACGCATCATGAAATCGACCCACTGCTTCGGCTGGTGCGTCATCGCCTCCACGACGGGTGCGATGTGCTCGTCGGCGACGCCGTACTGGCGGAAGATATCCGCCACTTCTTTCATCTCCTCGCGCGGAATCTCGCGGATCTCCTGCTGCTCTCGCCGTTCCTCGGCTCGATAGTGTTCGGCATCGCTCTTGGCAGCGAGATAGCCGCCGAGTCCCATGGCAATCGAGCCGGCGGCGATTTCGGCCAGTCCGGCAGTGACGATGATGCCCGCCTCCTGGACCGCCCCGGAGAGGCCGGCAGCCAGCGCGAACGGCACTGTTAGGCCGTCGGACATTCCGATGACGACATCCCGCACGATGTCGCTGGCCGTGAAATGCCGTTCAACATGCGGTGTCTGCGGCATGACCTAACTCGCGGCGCACAATCGAAGATCAGCAATTAGGCGCGGCAGCTCGAATGGCTTGTAGTGCACCTTGAAGACCGGGTGCTTGAGATCTCGATCAACTTCACGCTCCGGCACCGCCGTGGCCACAATGGTGCGCCGCAGAAGCTCGGGTTGCGTCCGGCTGATGTACTGCAACACGTCATAGCCATTGACGTGGGGCATCATCAGATCGAGCAGAACGCAATTGTAGGTTCCGTCGTCTTGCAGCTTGTCGATCGCTTCCCGACCGTCGCGCGCCGTTTCAACGACGAACCCCGCTTGACGGACGATGGCCGCCAGCATGATGCGAATCGGTTCGTCATCGTCAATGATGAGCGCGCGGAGGGCCGGCACGCACCTATCTTACGTGAGCGACGATACCAGCAAAAATGGGCCGATCAGGATCGCCAAAACAATCGCTATGGGAATCAAGATCGCGGCAATGACGGCTCCAATCGCAACCAGTATCGCGAGTTTGATGAGCACCACAATCGCAATGATCGGCAGAAACAAGAGTTTGATCGGCAGAAGTATCAGTTTGAATGTCATTTTCACCGCCAAAATCGCGAGTATGAACACCGCCAGCGCACAGAACGCCAGGAAAAAGAATGCGAATAGCGTCATGAGCGTGACCATGACTCCGCCTCCAGTTCAAGCATACGGCGAGCCGGGGCCAAAGTTGCGCGTAGAACGCCTCTTAGGCGCTTTGAGCCGGCTGAGAGCCGGCTCTACGTTGCCAGTGCAGGCCCCGAGGCCCGACGTACACAGATTGCGGTCGGATGAGGCGATTCGAGCGCCGTTGCTCGAGGCAGTGAGCGATCCAACCGGCGACGCGACTGATGGCGAACGTTGGCGTGAACAGCGGAGTCTCGAGGCCGAGGCCATGCAGCAGTAGCGCGGTGTAAAACTCGACATTCGTCTGCAGGCGCCGGCCGGGCTTGTACTGCTCGAGCAGATGGATGGCTGTGCGCTCGACGTTCTTCGCGAGATCGTAAAGTGGATCTCCACCGAGGAGCCGCTCGGCGGCGGCAGCGAGGACGTCGGCCCGCGGGTCGCGCACTTTGTACACGCGATGGCCGAAACCCATCAGCCTTTCTCCCGCCTCGATTTTCCTGCGCAGCACCTCTTCGGCCCGCGACGCATCGCCGATTTCGAAAACCATGTCGAGCGCCGGGCCGGGCGCGCCGCCATGCAGCGGACCCTTGAGCGCGCCGACCGCGCCGACAATCGCCGAAACGAGATCAGAGCCGGTTGAGGTGATCACGCGAGCGGTGAACGTCGATGCGTTCAAGCCATGATCGACGACGGTGTTGAGGTACGTCTCCAACGCGCGCACGTGCTCAGCCGACGGAACCTCGCCGCTGAGCATGTACAGGTAGTTCGCTGCATGACGAAGCTCGTTGCGCGGCGCAATTGGTTGTTGATTGTGAAGAATGCGCCAGTACGTGGCGACGATAGTCGGAAACGCTGCGAAGAGCTGGTCCGGAACGAGCAAGCCTGCGGCGGCACGCAAAGCATCCATCGGATCGTCGTTTCGCTTTGCGGCGGCACGCAGCACTGCGTGAGCGATCGGCGGCATTTCGCGATCGCCCGCTGGCGAGACGCCGAGGAGTTGCACGGTTTCCTCGAAGGTGGCGTTGGGCGCGAGCTCCTCGACGGAGTATCCGGCGATGATCAGTTCACCGCGCTCGCCGTCGACCATGCTCAGCGCCGTTTCGGCGGCGACGACGCCCTCGAGGCCTTGACTCATGGAGCAATCTTATCAATACCGTCAACATTGATGATAAAATCAATGTGTGCTTACAGCGCCCGACGCGGCGAAGCGACTCGGAGTGAGCCTGGCGACGCTCTACGCGTATGTCAGCCGCGGCCTCATCCGCTCGTTTCCTGATCCCGAGAATCCGCGCAGCCGGCTGTACGCGGAGGAAGATGTCGACCGCCGGATGCCGGGCAAAGCGGCTGAGCGCGCGCTGCACGGCGGCGGACCAGTTCTCGACTCGGCGATCACGCTGATCGACGGCGACCATCTCTACTACCGCGGCCACGACGTCGCCGACCTCGCCCGCACCGCCTCGGTCGAGGAGGTCGCCTCGCTGATCTGGAGCGGCGCGATGACGCGCGATGCCTTTGCATTGACCACGCTCCATGTGATCGCCGGCCGCGGCTCCGACGGGTTACCATTCGTCAATCGCGGCGCATCCATCCTTCCGATCGTCGCCGCGCGCGATCCGCTCGCGTACGATCTCCGCCCGCACGCCGTCGCACAGACCGGCTGGCGGATCCTCAATCTGCTCACGAGCGTCGCGGCGGAGACCGCCGAGCTGGCCGACACGGTCGACGAGACGCTGCAGAAAAAGTGGTCGCCGCGCCGCTTCGGTGCGCGCGATCTCATTCGTGCGGCGCTGATCCTCTGCGCCGATCACGAGCTCAACGTCTCGTCATTCGTGGCGCGATGCATCGCCTCGGCGGGATCGAATCCGTACGCCGTCGTCGCCGGCGGTCTCGCGGCGATCGAAGGAAACAAGCATGGCGGCATGACCGCGCGCGTGGCGATGATGCTCGACGAGCTCGTGCGCTCACGCGACCTGCGTGGCGCAATGGCGGAGCGCATGCGCCGCGGCGAAGCGATCTTCGGATTCGGTCATCCTCTCTATCCGAATGGCGATCCGCGATCGGAAATGCTGTTAGGGATGCTCGCCGGCCATTTGCCGAAATTCATCTCCGATGTTGCCGCCGCAGGCGAGGAGCTGCTGGGCGAGAAACCGACGATCGATTTCGCGCTCGTCGCGTTGGCGAGAGCGCTGAGGCTTCCAGGCGACGCGCCGCTGACGCTCTTCGCGCTCGGCCGCACGATCGGCTGGGTCGGGCATGCGATGGAACAGTATGCCCGCGACGAGATCATCAGGCCGCGTGCTCGGTATGTGGGTCCACGTAGCGCCGGCTCTCCAGCCGGCGCGCGATCCGACTGAGAGTCGGCTCTACGTCCTCTTCAACATCTTCTTGAGCCGGCTGGCGATCTTCGATCCCACCAGTGTGTCGGCTGAGTTGAGCACACGCTGGATGGTGTCCAGCACATCGCCGCTGCCGCTCCAGTGCTCGCGCAGAATCGCCGGGTCGGTGGTCGACAGAACCTTGTTCAGGACGTAAACCCCGAACACGAGATCGTCCATGTAGCCGAGAGGGCCGACGATCGCCTCAGGGATCAGGTCGAACGGCAGAATGAAGTAGGCGACTCCGCTGCCGAGGAGAATTTTGTACTTGCCGCTGACGCGCGAATCGGTCGTCAGCCTCCATAGCAGCATGAACATGTCGGGCACGAGCATCAGAAACTCGGCCGTTTTCCCGACCGCACCTTTGTGCTCGGTGAACTCGTGAATCGACCCGCGAACTCGATCGTAGAATCGGTCCGCTCGATCCTGCGAAAGCTCTTCATCCCGCAGTCGATCTTCAAATTCCATCCGATTCCTCCGTTGCGGCAGGCAGGTCGGCACCACCTCTGCCGAGGGTGACGGCCAGGCCGCCGTCGATGATCCAGACGTGGTGGATCTCCGCATCGACGAAATTTGGCAAGAATCGGTCCAATGAAAAGACCAGCGTCGCCGGATCCTGGTATCGCACGACTTCCGCCGGCAGCCGGTCGCGCATGATGCCGAAGAGAAATTTTGGGATTGGAATCGCGCCGAACGCCGATACGCCGTAGAGCGGAACGCGCACGTTGCGGCCGTCAGCAAGGATCTCCCGAATCTGCACTTCGAACGGCACGCTGATGAATTTGCGAATCGACCCGCCGATGCGCATCAGCCCGTTATCGAAACGTAGTTCGAGCTTCTCGATCGGCTCCACGCGGAAATGCTGCACGAACGCGTTCAGCTTCTCGCCGTTGATGCGGACTTCGATCTGATCCCATTCGATGAAGCGCTTCATAGTGCCAAGTGCCCGGTGCCCTGTGCCCAGCACTGAAAGCATCTGGGCACTGGGCACAGGGCACTGTTATCATCCCGCGGGCTCATGCCGAAGCGAACCGATCTCCATTCGATTTTGATCATCGGCTCCGGTCCCATCGTCATCGGTCAGGCGTGCGAGTTCGACTACTCCGGCACGCAAGCCTGCAAGGCCCTCAAAGAGGAAGGCTATCGCATCATCCTCGTCAACTCGAATCCGGCGACGATCATGACCGATCCGGAGTTCGCCGATCGAACGTACATCGAGCCGCTGACTCCGGAAACGCTCGAGCAGATCATCGAACGCGAAAAGCCTGACGCCCTCCTGCCCACCGTTGGCGGCCAGACAGGGATCAACCTCGCCAGCGCGCTGTGGGAAGCCGGAATTCTGCAAAAGCACGGCGTCGAATTGATCGGCGCGAATTACGACGCGATCAAGACGGCCGAAGACCGCCAGTTGTTCAAAGACTGCATGCTCCGAATCGGCGTCGAGGTGCCGCGCTCGGGTTATGCCGGCACCATCGACGAAGCGGAGCAGATCGCGGTGCGCATCGGCTATCCGCTGGTGATCCGCCCGTCGTTCACGCTGGGCGGGACGGGTGGGGGAATTGCGTACAACGTCGAAGAATTGCGGACGTCCGCTGCGCACGGAATCGAGCTCTCGCCGGTGCACCGCGTTCTGGTCGAGGAGTCGGTCAGCGGCTGGAAAGAGTTCGAGCTCGAGGTGATGCGCGACAAGGCGGACAACGTCATCATCGTCTGCTCGATCGAGAACTTCGATCCGATGGGCGTGCACACCGGCGACTCGATCACCGTCGCGCCGCAGCAAACGCTCACGAATGACGAGTACCAATCGATGCGCGATGAAGCGAAGCGCATCATCCGCGCCATCGGCGTGGAGACCGGCGGATCGAACATTCAATTCGCGGTGCATCCGACGACGGGACGGCGGCTGGCGATCGAAATGAATCCGCGCGTCTCACGCTCATCCGCATTGGCGTCGAAGGCGACCGGCTTTCCGATCGCGAAGTTTGCCGCGAAACTCGCCGCAGGTTACACACTCGACGAGATCCCGAACGACATCACGCGCAAGACGCCGGCGTCGTTCGAGCCGACGATCGATTACGTGGTCGTCAAAATCCCGCGGTTCGCGTTCGAAAAATTCCGCAACACGCCCCCGGTCCTCGGTCTCTCGATGCAGTCAGTCGGCGAGTCGATGGCCATCGGCCGCACGTTCAACGAGGCGCTGCAGAAAGGACTTCGCTCGCTCGAAATCGGGGTGTACGGTCTCGAGGCGCGCGGCACACCG
>QHVY01000012.1 GCA_003223695.1 Acidobacteriota bacterium | reverse complement strand
GACAATCGAGACGCATGTTGCCCGAGGTTTTCGAGTGCCCGCAGTGCGAACGACAGTTCGTTTTCGAGCTCGTCGAATCATCCGACGACCGCTCCATCTACTGCCCGCAATGCAAACGCTACCTCGGCGAAAAGGACATCAATTTCGTTCTCGTCACCGAGATTGAAGAGCTCGCGGAACGCCTTCGCTTCGAGCGCGATCGCCTCGAAAAAGACGAGGCGATCTACGCGATGGGCGACTGCGACGCCGAGCTGAGACTCTACGGCAGTGAGGTCCACAAAGTGGTCAACATCCTCCGCCGCACGCTCGCCGATCTCGACGCGCTTAAGCAGTCTTATCGCTGAGGCTCACCCGAGGAGCTCGCGAATCTTCACCAGCAGTTGAGGAAAATCGACCGGCTTCTTGAAGAACGCCGCTGCCCCTTTGTCCAGCACTTCTCGTTCGATCGGGATCCCCTCGCGAGCTGAAATCACGATGATCGGAATGACGGAAAGCTTCGGGATCGATTGCAGCCGCTGCATGAGATTGAGTCCGCCGCCGCCCGGAAGTCCGAGGTCGAGGAGAATGAGGTCGGGCAAGTTTTTTTGAGCCTGGGCGAGAGCGGTGAGCGCGTCTGGGGCTGGCAGTGCGTCGTAATCGCTGGTTTTCATCTGTGCGACGAGAACCTGCCTCATCGAAGCATCGTCTTCGACGATCAGAATGCGCTTTCGGTTCATCCTATGCTGCAGGTTCTAGCACAAGGTGAAACACGGAGGAATCGACCTCGAGCAGGTCCTTCAGCTTCTCGCTCGCGGAGACGTAGATGCGATCGCCATCACGTCGCAGGCGGCGCAGCAAACGATTCCAATGCCGGCGCTGCTCCTCCTGAAAATCGTCGACGTGCAGCGTCACTGTTGACGTGGTGTTGTTCAGCAGATGGCGGATCGCGCGCGACGCCTTCGCGTAGAACGCCGAATCGACGAGGCCCTGCAGCCTCACGGAGATGTTGCCCTGCTCCATCTGAATGCGCACGCGTCCCTGCTGCACGTACGTATGGAAACTCTGGCGGAGCTTCTCGATGTGCGCCATCGTTGCGTTTTGCGCGCCGCGCTTGCGGATGAGAAGGTGCCGTTCGGCGAATTCCTTCATCGACAGCGCGGCGATCCAGTCGCTCAGGACCAGCGGAATCTGATCGGCGCGCGCCGAGCCGATCGTGCGCGCGAACTGCAGCATGCGCCGCGGTCCGCCTTTGAAGACCCCGCGCCAGGCGAACTTCGTCATGATGCTGATCTGCGTTCGCAGCGGATACAACGGCTGATAGGTCGGCCTGCCCATGTAGCGGATCTTGTTCCGGATCCGATCGGCAATCGCGGACGGCTCTAGTAACCGTTGGTATAGTCGCTTGTACTCGCGGACGAGCGTGTCGTACTCGATCTGCTTGGGAACAAAGTTCGTACCGACCGACGTGTTGTCCGTGCCGTCAGCGCCGGGCAGCAGACGTCCTTCGGATTGGAGTCGTTCATACAGCGGTGTCTTCGGCAGCGCGGTGAGAAGGCCGACCATCGCCACCTGAATTCCGGAATCGACGATGAATCGATACTGCCGCTCGAATGTGGACAGCGTGTCGTTGTCGAAGCCGATGATGAAGCCGGCGAAGACGTCCAATCCGTGGGAGTAAATCTGGCGCACCGAGGTGAGGATGTCCTCGCGCGTGTTCTGAAACTTCTTCGTTTCTTTGAGACTCTCTTCATCCGGCGATTCAATCCCGATGAACACCCACGCGAAGTTCGCTTCCGGAAGGAGGGTGAGCAGCTCCTTGTCCTGCGCGAGATTCAACGATGCCTCGGTGCCGAATTGGAAGTTGTAATCGTGCTCGCGCTGATAGACGCTCAGGTAACGGAGCAGCTTCTTGGCGACGTTTTTGTCACCGATGAAGTTGTCGTCGACGAAAAATACGTTTCGCGCGCTGAGAGCGCGGAGAGCATCGAGCTCGCGTCCGACTTGCTCGCACGATTTCGTGCGCGGCTTGCGCCCGAACATCACGATGATGTCGCAGAACTCACAGCGAAATGGACAGCCGCGCGAGAACTGCAGGCTGACGTTCGTGTAACGGTCGAGCTTCAACAGATCGAATCGAGGCGTCGGCGAATCTTCGAGGGAGACCACGCCTTTTTCTTCGTAGAGCGCACGATGCTTTCCAGCTTGATAATCGGCGCAGAACTCTTTCCAGATGTATTCGGCCTCGCCGGCCACGACCGTATCGGCGATTTCTGTATATCGCTCCGGGCAGAGCGAGGCATAGCTTCCGCCGGCGACAACGTAGTAGCCGAGTCCGCGATAGTAATTCAGCAGCTCTTTCTGCCGGCGGAACTGAACGCCCATTCCGCACACGCCGATGATGTCCGCCTCGGGCCTCAGCGGAATGGACTCGATGTTCTCGTCGATGATCCGGATCTGCCAATCGGACGGTGAAAGCGCTGCGACTGTTGCCAGCCCGAGCGGCGGATTGACCGTGCGTTTGTTCGGCAGCACGGAATCGATCGCCCAGCGGAAACTCCAGAAGCTCTCCGGGAATCGCGGATTGATCAGTAAGAGTCTCGTTCGCACGTCTCCTGATGATGTTGCGACAGTCAGGCCAGTTTCGAGGAAGGGCCATGGTATACGACATTCATGCTGGAAGGAATCGTAGTCGCTGATTTTTCACGAGTTCTCGCCGGGCCTCTCTGTACGCAGATGCTCGCGGATGCGGGCGCGAGGGTGATCAAGATCGAGGAGCCGGAGCGCGGCGATGAGACCCGCCGCTGGGGTCCGCCTTTTGTAAACAATATCAGTACATATTTCCTGGCGGTCAATCGCAACAAAGAATCGATCGTCGTGAACCTGAAATCGCGGTCGGGTTCGAAGATCGCGGAGCGCCTCGTCGAGCGAGCCGATGTCGTCGTCGACAACTTTCTGCCTGCGCAGGGACTGCTGCCGAACATTCCAAAGCGAACAGTTCATTGCACGATTCGAGGATTCGACAGCGACACTCCGGAAGCGGACACGCCCGGCTACGATTTGCTTGCGCAGGCAGGCTCAGGTTTGATGTCCATCACCGGCGAGCGGGATGGTGATCCGATGAAGTCGGGCGTCGCCTTTTCCGACATTCTGACGGCACACTACGCATACGGTGCGATCGCGTCCGCGCTGTTCCATCGCGAGCGAACCGGCGAGGGAGCGGAGCTTGAGATCTCACTCTTCAGCGCGACCGTCGCGTCGCTTATCAACGTCGCGCAAGCAGCGCTCGTGACGCGCAAGGAAGCGCGGCGCTATGGCAACGAACATCCCTCCATCGTTCCCTATCAGCTTTTTCACGCGAGCGACCGGCCATTCGCAATTGGTGCTGGAACGGACCGGCATTTCGAGCTCCTCTGTACGCACGTGCTGCATCGCGACGACCTCGCGGCCGATCCGCGATTCTCGACGAATGCCCGACGCGTCAAGAATCGCGCGGTGTTGATTCGAGCGCTGGAACGCGAATTCAGAAACGCTCGCGCCTCGCAGTGGGTGACGCGATGCAAGCGCGCATCGATTCCCGCATCGCTCGTTCGCGGCGTGCGTGAAGCGCTGCGCACCCCCGCCGCCCGCCCACTCATCGGCACGATCGAGCATCCGGCGATTGGCCGTTACGAAGCGGTTTACAACCCACTCCGTATCAATGGTTCGCGTCGCCCCCTCGGCAATCCGCCGCCCGTCCTGGGCCAACATACGAAGTCGATCCTCGCGGAGCTGGGGTTATCTGACGATTGACAGCCGCAGCAGAACGATGCAGCAGACGAATACGAACGCGAGCAGCGCGGCCACGAGGACGCTCGCGCGAAACTCGCGTCCGCGAAAAGAGCGAAAAGCGAAGAACAGCGCCACGGCGCCGATGACGCTGATGGCACCGCCGATCGTGACGACGCGGATCAAAATCTTTGTGAATTCGGGATCCATGTGCGGCGATGAGGTGGAGATCGTCGTTGCATTTTCCGGTGGATAATCACCACAGAGAGGAGGAAGAGGACGGAGTCTTCGTCCTCTCCGTTCTCTCTGTGTGATCCCAACGTCCTTACATTCTTACTTCTTCACAGTGCGCGCGCTGAGCTCCGCCACCAGGCGAATCAGCCGGCGACCTTCCGAGTCGGCGACTTCCCACGCGCGGCAAAGCGCCTGCAGCTCCTGTTCGTCCTCGTAGGCTGCGACTGTAAATCCGTTCAACGGTTGCGTCGGCAGGTCGCTCGGCTCGCTCGACCATGTCCCGTTCTGCAGTCGATACGTGGTGTAGCCGCGGGTCCGCGATCGCCGGGCACCGCCGAGGTCAACGAGAGCGCTGGAAGCAGCAGATTCGGTGGCGCCGGCGTTCGCCTTCTGCGCCGCCAGAATCTTTCCGACGAACGTCGCCATCATGTCATTCAGCCGTGCCTCGGCATCGCCGATGGCCTGTACGAATCGCACGCCACTATGCGAGACAACGGCGTTGGCGGCTTTCCGAACGACGACCGTGTGCGCGATTTCGGCGACGAACTCGACGTCGGTTCCTTTCCATCGGAAGAGCAGCTTCAGCCGGTCGCCGGACTTCGATTGACCGTAATGTTCGATGAAGGCGCCGCTGATTCCGATGTCGAGGATCAGCGCGTTCTGGCCATCAAACAGAGCGAGGATCGGTTTTGCCAGTCTGAGGCGCTGAAATTCGCGACGGTCGCTTGGGGCCATCCGTCAGGAAGTATTCACGCTGTCCGCGGCGGAGGCAAGCATATTGCTGCGCTCGCGGTGAGTGTCCACGCAACCCCTTCGCGAACGCCGCAGCATCTGGCGCGTCGGTCCGGACAGCACCTGGACGATGGTCCTTCCCGTGCTCTTCGTCATCGTCTCGCTCGTCGCGTTGGCAGTCCTGCCAGTGATTGTCGGCAATCACACAGCGCGGATGCGCGATCAAATCACGCGGATCGCAGAGCCGGCGCGCAGGGCCGCCAATGAAATCCAGGTCGGCTTGTGGACGGAGCTGGACAAGGTCATGGCGTACCAGGTGACGGGGGAGCGGCAATATCGTGACGACTACCACACGCTGCTCATGCAGCAGATTCGCGATTACGCAGTGCTTCGCAAACTCGGACCGCAGCTCGGCGATGACGTCAATCGCGATCTCATAACGCTGATTTCGGCAACGCAGCGCTGGCACGCAGGTGTCACGGCTGGTGAGTTTCTTCAGCGCCAGTTGCCGGCGGAAGTGTTCATGACGCGGCTCTTCGAACGGCATCCGTCGTATGAGCTTGCGCTTCGCTCCGCGGGCCAGATGGAGAATGAGATCCAGGCGGCGGCGAATGACCGGCTGGCGAAAATCCACAACGCCGAGCGGCTGAATATGGCGCTGACGATTTTCCTGACGCTTCTCGCCCTTACCTCAGCCCTCCTCGTTGCCGGCCTCGGCCGCCAGACTCGGCTGCTGGCTCGCGAGGCGGTGCGCCGCCGTAAGGAGGCCGAACGCGAGGCCGGCGAGGCGAAGATCGCACGCGCCGCGGCGGAAAACGAAGAGCGACGAGCGGCATTTCTCGCCTCTGCCGTGCAGGAGCTTACATCGTCGCTCGAACCCGACCGCACAATCAGCGCGCTCGCGAGACTGTTCGTACCCAACCTCGCTGAAAGCTGCACGATCGATATCGCCGAACCGGACGGTACGCTGTGCCGTCGCGCGGCCGCGCACCGCGACGCGAACATCGAGCGCGAGATGCAGCGCGAAGTCGGACGGGTCGTCGCGCAGCCGGACCGCATCGAGGAGCGACCGTCGGTCCTCTCGATTCCGCTCATGAGCCGTGGACAAAGACTCGGCATGGTCACGGCGGCGGCGCCCGCTGGGTACGTGTTCACGCGCGAGGATCGGCAACTCGCGGAGGAGCTCGCGCGTCACGGATCGCTGGCGATCGATAATTCGCGGCTGTATCGTGACTCGCAGCAGGCTGTGCGCGCGCGGGAGGAAGTGTTGGCGATCGTCTCGCACGATCTCAGGAATCCGCTCAACTCGATCACTCTTGCCGGATCGCTGCTTCACGAGTCGCAGAACCTGTCCAAAGACGATCGCGAACAGCTCGAGATTCTGGAGCTCTCTGCGAAACGAATGAAGCGGCTGATCGACGATCTTCTCGATGTCACGCGACTCGAAGGCGGCAAGCGGCTGCCGATCGAGCCTGCGCCGTTCGAAGTCGGTCCGCTCCTCGCCGAAACGTATGAGCTGTTCAAGCCACAGGCGGCGTCCGCTTCGATCACGCTGCGGTATCACGTCGCTGATGGCGTACCGCCGGTCAATGCCGATCATCATCGCGTGCAGCAGGTCCTGTCGAATCTCATCGGAAACGCGATGAAGTTCACTCCAAAAGACGGAATCGTCAGCTTCCGCGCCGATCCGCAGGAAGACGGCAAAGTCGTTTTCACGGTTGCCGACAGCGGGCCGGGCATCCCGAAAGAACACTTGGATGACATCTTCAACCCATACTGGCAGGCAAAACGCGCGGAGCGACTCGGCGCTGGACTCGGTCTGCCAATCGCCAAAGGCATCGTGGAATCACATGGCGGACAAATCTGGGTGGAGAGCGAGCCGGGACGCGGAGCGAAGTTTTACTTCACGCTGCCGGTCGCAAAGAAGGACGCGGTGGTCAGCTCTCCACAGGAGGCGGAATCTCGAGCGCATCGCTGACGCTGAGTTCCGCGAAAAGGCGAATGAGCCGCCGTCCTTCCTCATCCGACGCTTCATAAACTCTGCAGAGACGCTGCATCTCGTCGGAATCGGACGAGCGCGCCACCGTGAATCCCGAGGATGGCTGCTCAGGCAGAAAAACTGAACGCTTGATCCAGCGGCCGCTCTCAAATCGATAAGTCAGAAAGCCAGCGTCGGCGCCTCGAACGGTGTTGTCGCCATCAACAGTGTGCGACGGCAGCGGCTCTCGGCCGGGAGACGTTCGACGGCGATCGATTTCCTTCGAGACCAGAATGCCGAGCATGTCGCGCAGCTTGTTTCCGGAATCGTCGACAGCGGCGAGAAAGCGGAGGCCCGACTCGGTGCCGCCAGTGGTGCGCACGACCTGGCATTTCATTGCGATCTGCTGGCCCGCGTATGAAAAGCGCAGGTCAAGGTGCTCCGAATCGAGATCATCGTCATGCTTTACGCGAGCGCCGAGGACGCCGATCTCGAGAATGGAAACCGATTGAGAACCGAGCGTACCGGCAATTGGAGGAGTGAGTGCGAGCCGTTGAAATTCGCGCCGCTCGTCAGGCCGCATGTGCTGCATGCGGACATTTTAAGCGACGGCTTATTCGAGCATCGCGGTGTTCATGCGGAGCGCGGCGACGTAGCGATTCTGAATCCGCTGGCGATAGGAGCGCGACACGAGCGATACCCGCTGTAGATAGTTGAGCGTCTCGGGGAACGGCGGAACGCCGCCGAATCGCTCGATCGTTCCCTCGCCGGCGTTATACGCGGCGAGTGCCAGACGCTGATCTCCGAATCGATCGATCAGATATCTCAAGTACTTGGCGCCAGCGGCAACATTTTCCGCCGGGTTGAAAGGATTGTCGCAACCAAGGATCCGGCTCGTTTCAGGGACGATCTGCATCAGCCCCTGCGCATTTTTATTTGAAACAAGACGCGGCCGGAAGTCCGACTCGGCCTCAACAACAGCAGCGACAAGCTCCGGTGACAGCTTGTTCCGGACTGCTTCGCGATAAATGATCGAACCGAAGGGAACCTGGCTGCGGAAGAAATCCTCTTTGGCCACATCGATGGTGAACGTTTGCGGGGCTGCTTCCGGGTTCAGCAGCACTTCCCTCGATCTCTCGGTGGTGAAAATGTGAAACGCTGGGATCGGCTGAGGCCTGCGGTTGTCCATCAGCGGCAGCGAAACATTCATCGCGTCGATCGGAAAACCGAGCGCACAGAACGCGAGAGGGATGCCGATGACGAGTGCAATGGCGCGGCGCTGGAGCTGTCCGGCTGCCGCGCGAGCGAACTTGAACACGCGACGGCGGCCAGCGTGTCGCTGACACGGACAAATGATTCGAAAGTCCTGCTTGCGCCTGCCGAGCATAACGGCAGGAATCGAG
>QHVY01000453.1:4297-5697 GCA_003223695.1 Acidobacteriota bacterium | reverse complement strand
ATTTCTAACGGGCTAAAAGACGTGGCGGGATCGCCGTCACAACCATTCACGTTGACATTCACCACCGCGACGACCGCGTCCGCTGTTGCGCCGATTCTCGATCAATCCGATACCGCAGGCTGTTTTCAAACTGCGACGATTACTGGTAAGGCAACTGTGGCAGGTTCGCGCGTACGGCTGGACCTCGACGGCGTTTCGACCACCGTCACCGCAGCAGCCGACCAGACGTTCAAATTCGATCTGACATTCTCCGGACAAGCGGGATATCACATCGCGCGAGTTCATGAAGTTGGTGGCGACGGCAGCCTTTCGCCCGAATCGACAGTCTGCTATCGCATCAGTTGCGCGGGACCGCAGGTGCTCGCTTCGTCACTCGATCGCCTCGCGAAACGGCTCGTTATCCAGTTCTCGAAGCCGATGAACGCGTCGACTCTCGTCTCTGCACCCGGCGGCACCATTGTTCTCGGCTCGTTCAGCGGCGTCGTATCGCTTAGCTCCGACACCGCCACCATCACCTACGACTCCGACCTCGGCACATCCTCATTGACGCTGACCGTCAGCAAGAACGTGCAGGACACGACAGGCCTGCAGATGGCTGCCGATTACTCACAAGTCTTCACGGTTGATTCGACGAATCGGGCTGCCGGGAAAGGCTATGTGACGGGTGCCGTTTACGACGCCTCTACCGGTCGTCCATTGGCTGGAGCGATTGTCTCCCAAGGACCTACCGACGATCGCGGCCGTTATGTTAGGCCACTCGATGAGGGAGCGTACTCAATCGAGGCGACTTCGCCCGGCTTTACAGCGGCGTGGCGGGAGGTCGTCGTGCGTGCGGGCGCCGGCACAGTGCCGCTGGATTTCCGCCTAACTAGACGCGCTGACGATCAGATCAGCGCAGGAAATCCCCTCAATCTCGTACACGGTGGTGACACAGCAGTGACGCGCAAGGTCGAGCTGACGATTCCGGCCGTTGCCCTCCCGACGGGCAAGCACGTGGCGCTCACGTCGATCGGCGCGCAATCGTTGCCCGCGCCATTGCCGCTCGGATGGTCCCCGATCGCTGCTGCAGAAATTGCCATTGACGGCGATTCGACTCCCGTTGCGCTCAGCGGCAGCAGATTGAATTTCGTTCTAACAGCGACTGATGCGAGCGCGATCACCGCCGCTACGCAGACGCTCTCCGTTGTGCAATACGACAGTGAGCGTAATGAGTGGCGCGTCATCGTGGCTGTTGCTTCGATAGCAAACGACGGCGGCGTTTCGGCGGATATTCTAATGTCCGGCGACTACGCTCTCGTGTATCCCGATCACGCGCCGGGGTTAGGGCAACCGCCACAGGCTCATACCGGCGCTGCCCTGCAGGGTGTGAGCGATCCATGCGTGAGTGGCCCAGACATTTG
>QHVY01000453.1:0-4193 GCA_003223695.1 Acidobacteriota bacterium | reverse complement strand
GATCCACCGTTCACGACCGACTTGCTGCTCTATCGCACGCCGGCCGGCGACTCTGCAACTGCTGTCTTTCATCTGGCTCCCAGTGCCCAGGCTTCAGCTGTGACGTTGCGCGACGGTGTTGACCACATCCGGATCACCGACTATCCAGGGCGTATCGACCGCGGTTCGTTAATAGGCGCCGAGGGGGGACGGGTCTCCAATGAAATGGTGTCGATCGACATCCCAACCGGCGCCACGCTCGATCCGATTCACGCCGCACTAGTGCCGATCACCGACTTCAGCGCGTTCGGCTCCATCGCCGGTTTTCACATCGCCGGCGGCTTCACACTATCGCTCACACGCACCGACTCTTCTGTAAGCACGCTATTGAAGCCGGCACGAGCAACATTGACCGTTCCGGCGACAACTCAGCAGGTGATTGTGGCGGAGGTGCTGCGAGATACGCCGTTCGGTGTCGTGCTACGTCTTGCGGCTACGACACAACGCTCGACATCGATTGCCTCATCCAGCGTCGCGGTTTTCACAACGAGAGCAATCGATCCGGCGGTGCTGCCGCTCGACGGAATTGTCCGCGACAGCTCGTATCTGATTCTCACCGCGGACAATCCCATTGCGTTCGCATTCGGCCAGGTGCGGTTGGGGAGCGGCGGCGCAACGCTCTCGAACACGCTTGTGACCACGGCAGGTCTTGGCATCGCCGATCTCACGCGGATCGGTGGCGTCTTTGTCGTGCCCGTGCTCGCGAAACCTGCTGCGCCGTTCTCGCTGCGCGCGCGTTCGCTCGCGACCGGCGATGGCGCACCCTCTGTGTCTGCGACTGCGCCGGACGCTGACGCGATCGTTCCGTTCGGCGATCTCATCCTCGCGCCTCAGCCGCCGCATCTCCTCTCGATCACTCCGGCGAACGGCGCGATACTCGATCCGGGCGCTGCGTTCCTGCTGCAGGCGACGTTTGATATGCCGATCGATGCGGCGTCAGTCGCCGATGCCGTAGTGGTCAACAACTTGAGTGGGACCGCTGATGCTGTTGGCAGTATCGTCACGTTTCACCCATCCGAGGCGTTGCAGCCGGCAGCGCAGTATTCCGTCACGGTCCTGCCGCAGTTGCGCGGGTCGAACGGGACTCCCTTTGGACGCGCTGTGGTCACGCAGTTCTCGACGCGCAACCTTCCAGCGGCGAATACTTCGATTCGACCGGAACTGATTCGTATTACGATTCCCGACGCGACCGGTGCGTCGGTGATCGGCGGCCGCGCCGGCGCGTTGCCGGCTGGATCGCAAGCGGTCGCTGTCCGCCGTGCCCGCGCGTTTAACACGCAATATCAAGGCACTGCTGCCAGCGACGGCTCATTCAGCTTCGCAGCCGGCGGCGGTACGGATTCGATCAGCGTTAGCGATGCAGTGGACCTGCAGGTGATCGATGGCATCAGCCACGCGATGATCGCGGTCATTCCGCTGACCCCCTTCACGACGAAAGATGGCAATGGATTCCTGACACCGCCGAACAGCGATGTTCGATTTGTCACGTCACAAGGCGTCGCGGTGAACGTTCCTGCTGGCGCATTTGAAACGCCGACGCTGATCACGGTCTCTGCTTCAACGGCCGCAGCATTCGCAGACATGCCCTCATTTGCGAATCAGCTTGCGTATACCGCCAGTGTGAACGTGCAATTTGACGGTACCGCGAAAAAGCGGATCGATATCGATTTGCCCATTCCACCAAACACTGACACGTCCAAGCCTCTCTTCCTCGGTTATCTCGGACAGTCCATTCGCGGCCCTCGCGTAATGATTGTGGACACCTTGCGTCTCGAAAGCGGCCGCCTAACGACAATGCTGCCGTCGGGTGTCAGTTCTTCGAGTTTGAAACCAGCATCGACATCCAACATCCGGCCGTCGAGCGTCTTTTCGGATAACGCGTCAGGGAAGGCTGCGCTGCTCGGAGCAATCACGGGCGGAACGTACGGCGCAGTTTCCTTCGCCAAAGCAGTTTCCTGGGCTGTCTTCGACGGATTGTCGGCGCACATCGATCTTTTCTGGGACTCGATGCCGTCCCTTTATGCATCCTCTCTCTATCTCGCCGAGGGGCGCGGACGCGTGCTCGTGCCTGTCGCTGCAGATACGCGTTTTCAAGTCGTCGGTGTCGATATCCGCAGGCTGCCGGCGATCCGCTCGCCGCAGTGGCTCTGCCATCGCCGATCGACAATCAACTCGGTCCGTATCCCGTCTTCTCATCGCCTGCACGCATTGAAATCGTCGACTTGCCTGGTGTAGGCGTCACGCTCACCTCTGTGCGCAATTTCGAAATCACTCTCGACAACGGAACCGTCCGGGTAAGTCCAAGTTCGACTCCGCTTCCGCCTAACAGCCGCGTTGAAGTTCTCAATACATCAACCGGGAATCTGCAAGCCATCGATGACTTCGGATCGGGCAGTTCCATTGCGATGCAAGCCTCGGTGGGCGATCGCATTCTGCTTCTGATCGCCGAGAAGAACACCGATGCAAGCCAGCCGGTTTCGATTGTCTTCAACAAGCCGATTTTCGTTTCTGGCGACGCCGACGCGTATCTCCACTCGCAGAACCTGTTGAAGGTCCTCACACGGCAGACCGGGACGGGCGGCGATTTCTCAGACATTACACAGCAGGTCCGATTCGAAGCGGATTCAGGCAATCGGCGCATCACGGTTCGCTTTGAAAATCCGCTTCAACTTCCCTGATCTTCGCCTCGGTCAACGCCGCATCAATGGAACTGTCGGTCCGCTTCTCAATGATGACCTGCATATCGATTTCTCGACGCGTGAGCCGGGCGGCAGGATTGCCTCGTTTGATCTCCAGCAGGGTGCGATCCGTGATCTTGCGCTCAACGGCAACATCGCGCTCGTCAGCGCTCTCGACGGGGGCGTGCAAGCGTTCGATGTTTCCGATCCGGCTTCATTGGACGCGAGCAACAACCCGCGCCCGCTCGCCACCGTCCCAGCCGGCGCGACGGAATTCTGGGGAGTAGCTACCGATCGTCACGGCCGGGTCTATACAACCGGCCTAACGAGCACGTTTGGTATCCTTCGAACGTATCGTCTTGCCGACTTTCTCACTGCGCGCCAAGTGACGCGTCAGATCGGCGCTGCGACTCTGTCATGGCGGCCTGGCATCAATACGAATGCCCCCATCGGATCCGAAACGATTCTTGGTGACCGCCCCGAAGCGACACCGAGGCGGGTGCAGATCGTGTTGCAGGATGTGGGCGACGACGTGGCGTACTCGCCGGCGGCGCTCATTTCTGCCTTCTCCGGTGCCACGACAGATCTCGGCAACGGCTTTCAACAGATCAACATCACCGTTCGCGGCGACCGAACGATTCCGTATCAGATCCAGACGATCACCGTAGAGAATCGAACGCTCGATCTGCACTGGTCGATTGATGTTGCTCGCAGCGGAAGCGCGGCGATCAACGGAATCATTGCCCAAACCGGCGACAAGCTTTACGTCATTCGCAATCTGCGTACGTATGGCGTGATCTCTCTCTTTGGCTACGGGGTCAGCGTCTTCGACCTCAATGCCGTCGAATCGAACGACCTCAATCCGGCTGAGCCGAATTACAAGACGCTTCAGGAACAGATCGCTCTCTCGAATGGAAGCGACCCTGACGTCCCGTCAGCGCCATGCGATCCGGCTCGCAGCGCGGCGACTGGCGCTCCGTGTCCCATTCGCGATCTAACATTCTCTCCAGAAGCGCTGATTCGTGGCGGGACAAGCCTCAAAGTGTTCGCTCTCGATGCGAATCGGGGCGTTCTCGATCTCAATGTCGCTCCGCCATCCGTCGTCGCTCCGGCGAGTGGAGGATTGACGCTCGCCACGCCCTTCATCGATCAGCCGCGACTCCACACGCTGCGCGATTTGTATCGCAACGCATCCGGACGGCAGCCGTTCGCCCATTTCACGTCCATCGCTTCCTATAAGAACTACGCTTTGATCGCCGCCAATCAATTTGGATTGCTCGTGATCCGCGTCGATGGTGGCGCGCTCGATTGGGAGTCGCTCGTCGATGTGGTGTGGATTCCCGCCGGCGCATATTCGGTGCGCGCGATGCCGGAAAACGACACAGCGGTGGTCGTCGATGCCGCGGGCCGAGTGCTGCTCGTTGATTTGAAAAAAATTGACCAATCGTCCCAGGTTGCGGCGCTGCCGTCATGCTC
>QHVY01000452.1 GCA_003223695.1 Acidobacteriota bacterium | reverse complement strand
TGAATCAGATTCTCGCCGACACGTTCACGCTTCGCGATCTGTACAAGAAGCACCACTGGCAGGTCGGCGGACCGACGTTTTATCAGCTCCACCTTCTGTACGATAAGCATTACGAAGAGCAGAACGATTTAGTGGACGCGATCGCCGAGCGCATCCAATCGCTCGGCGGCGTCGGCCTGGCGATGGCGCCCGACATCGCGGAGACAACCATCATCCCTCGCGCGCCGAAAGGGCGCGAGGAAGTGCCAGTGCAGATCTCGCGGCTTCTTCACGCGCACGAGATCGTGCTCGAGGAAACGCGGACGATGGCCCGTCAGGCGGCAAAACAAGGCGACGATGGAACAAATGACCTCCTTATCTCCGAGGTCATTCGTCCCAACGAGATGCAGGTGTGGTTTCTGTCGCAGCATCTCGTCAATGTGCCGCTCGTCAAGGCGGACTAGGATGATGCCATGACCTCGTACATTCCCCTCTCAGTGGCGCCGCGCGATGAGCAAGTGTTCCCGGTGCTGACGCCCGAGCAGATCGCTCGCGTCGCTACGAAAGGTCGCAGACGCGCGGTCCAGCGCGGCGACGTGCTCGTCGAAGAAGGACAGGCGCAATTCCCGCTGATCGTTGTCACCGACGGAGAGTTGGAGGTCGTGCGCTCGACATGCAACGGCGAGGAGGTCGTCACGACGCATCGCCAGGGCCAGTTCAGCGGCGAGCTGAACCTCCTCGCTGGCCGTCGAGGCCTGGCGACGATTCGCGCAACGATGACCGGCGAAGTCATCGAAGTGTCACGCGAGGTCGTTCTCGGCCTCGTCCAAACCGACGCGGAGTTGAGCGAGATCTTCATGCGGGCATTCATCCTTCGCCGCGCGGTGCTCCTCAACCGCAACTTCAGCGATGTCATCGTGCTCGGCTCGACTTTCTCGGCGCGAACGCTGCAGATCCGCGAATTTCTCGCTCGCAACGCGCATCCCGTGACCTACATCGATCTCGATCACGACCCGGTCTCGCAGGAGATTCTCGATCGGCTGCACTACTCGGCCGA
>QHVY01000451.1 GCA_003223695.1 Acidobacteriota bacterium | reverse complement strand
GTTTTCGCAGTTGGAGATGTACGCGGCGGGAACATCAAGCGCGTCGCGTCAGCCGTCGGCGAAGGATCGATCGCCGTGGCATTCGTGCATCAGGTGCTGCGCGAGTAGGCGTGGATTCAATTCCGAGCGCAGCGAGGAATCAACCGAGGCACGGCGAGGAAAAGGTTAGCGACGGATCGGACAGCCTGGCGGCGCCTCGGTTGATTCCTCGCGCGCTCGGAGTTTTCACGGCCGGCGCGGTCCCCGGAGCTCTGCTAGCGCCGACCGCGTTCAAACAGACAGCCACGCCTTGCAATTTTCCAGCAGCAGCTCTGCTGTCAGGCGGCTCGAGCTCAAACTTCTCGACGTGAAGAACGCGCCCGCGGTGACTTCGCCCGCCGAAACCCAGAGGCGACCGATCGACGGCGTTTCAACAACAAGCGGTGCCGAAGTTTGCCAGTCATTCTGTGCATCGCCGAGTAACCCAAGCAGCGCAGTGAAGATAATTGCGAATACGAGTTTGTGCGTCGGCCTAACAGACCCAGCTTCGGCGGCCTGGCCCACGACATGGGATGGTAACGCACTTGCGACGAAGCGGCGGAGCGGGCTACGTGCGCTGTAAGCGCGCGTTAGGCGGCGCGCTGCGTTGCCCCTGAATGTGCAGCGACCTCCTCAGGTCACCGCTTTCTTCACGAGCGCGCCGATCTTTGCCTCGTCGGCGGCGGTCAACTCCTTCAGCGCGAAGGCGACCGGCCAAACGGTGCCTTCGTCGAGGTTCGCCTTGTCGCTGAAGCCGAACGTCGCGTACCTCGCCT
>QHVY01000454.1 GCA_003223695.1 Acidobacteriota bacterium | reverse complement strand
CACACGCGGCAGAGTCAAGGGCGGCAGAGTCAAGGGCGCACTCACCAGCACAACCTTCCGCTCGCGCGACGCCACGGCGTTCGAGACGAGCGCGCATACCACGGCGGCAACGATCAATGTCGCTGCTTCAATGAAGTGCTTCGGCCAGTTCATCGTCGGTTGGACGTCTTTCGCGGCGCGAATGTTACACGTAGCGCCGGCTCTCAGCCGGCGCGAACCGCCTGAGAGGCGGTTCCACCTCAATCGACGCGCCGCAGCAGCAACATCGATCGGCTTTCCACCCGCACCGGGTCTCCGGCGCGAAATTGATCGTGTTCGCGAAGATCCGGCACGCGCGATGTCGTGCTGATGATCGGCGCCCACCGCTCACCCCAGGAGCTTTTCGGCAGGGTGAAGTCGATTCCTTCGTAGTGACCGTTGAACAAGATGTAATAGCTGTCGTCCACGACCGGTTCGCCGTGCACGTTCGGCGTCGGGATTTCTTTTCCGTTGAGGAAGACGCCGACGCTGCGGGCGAAGCCGGTCTTCCAGTCTTCTTCGGTCATGATCGCTCCATCCGGCTTGAACCATCCGATGTCACCTGATTCGGCGCCGTGGAGGGGTCGGCCGACGAACCATCGGCGGCGCTGAAAAACCGGATGCTCTCTTCGAAACTCGACGATGCGCGACACGAACGCAAACAGCTCGTCATCGGCATGCTCCCAGTCGAACCACGACATCTCGTTGTCCTGGCAATACGCGTTGTTGTTGCCTTTCTGCGTGCGGCCGATTTCATCGCCGCTGCAGATCATCGGAACGCCGATCGACAGCAGGAGCGTGGTCAGAAAATTTCTCTGCTGCCGCGCTCGCAGCGTGTTGATGTTCTTATCGTCCGTTGATCCTTCTGCGCCGCAGTTCCACGAGCGGTTGTCGTTTGCGCCGTCGTTGTTTTTCTCGCCATTCGCCTCGTTGTGCTTGTCGTTGTATGAGACGAGATCGCGAAGCGTGAAGCCATCGTGCGCCGTGACGAAATTGATGCTGGCGTACGGACGCCGGCCCGTCAGCGCATACAAATCGGAGCTTCCGGTGAGGCGATTGGCGAATTCGCCGAGGGTTTGATCGGTTCCGCGCCAGTAGTCGCGGACCGTGTCGCGGTACTTGCCGTTCCACTCCGACCAAAGCGGCGGGAAGTTTCCAACCTGATATCCCCCTTCGCCGACGTCCCACGGCTCGGCGATCAACTTGACCTGACTGATCACCGGATCCTGCTGAATGATGTCGAAGAATGCGGAGAGGCGGTCGACATCGTGCAGCTCGCGCGCGAGCGTTGCCGCAAGGTCGAAGCGGAATCCGTCGACGTGCATCTCCAAAACCCAGTAACGCAGCGAGTCCATGATGAGTTGAAGCACATGCGGATGGCGCATGTTCAGACTATTGCCGGTGCCGGTGTAGTCCGTGTAGTAGCGCAGATTATCGGGAACCAGCCGGTAGTAGGCCGCGTTGTCAATTCCCTTCATCGACAACATCGGCCCCAGCTGATTCCCCTCGGCCGTGTGGTTGTAGACCACGTCGAGGATCACTTCGATGCCCTCATCGTGCAGCGTCTTCACCATCTGCTTGAATTCCTGCACCTGCTGACCGAGCTGGCCGCCTGACGAATACGCGTTGTGCACAGCGAGATAGCCGATCGAGTTGTAACCCCAATAGTTGCGCAGGCCGCGCTCGACCAACAGCGAGTCGTGGATGAACTGATGCACGGGCAGCAGCTCGACCGCGGTGATGCCCAGGCGCTTGAGATGCTTGATGGCGGCGTGATGTGTCAGCCCGGCGTACGTTCCGCGAACGTTCTCAGGAATGTCGGGATGCAGTTGCGTGAAGCCCTTCACATGGACTTCGTAAATCACCGCGACGACGGACTTCGGCATGAACGGCGCGCTGTCGACTTCGTTCTTCGAGTCTTCGCCTTGATCGAAGTTGTAGGGAAACACCGCTGCATTCCACTTCACCTCGCCTTCTACAGCCTTGCCGTACGGATCGAGCAGAAGCTTTGATGGATTGCAACGCTCTCCTCCAACCGGATTCCACGGACCGTGGATGCGATATCCGTATCGCTGTCCCGGATTTACATTTGGCAGGTAGCCATGCCAGATGAAGCCGGTCATCTCAGGCAGATCGGTGCAACTTTGATTTCCGTGTTCATCAAACAGGCACAGCTCGATCCGCTCCGCGACCTCGGAGAAAAGAGAAAAATTCGTCCCGGCACCGTCGTACGTCGCGCCCAGCGGGTAAGGATTTCCGGGCCAGACTCTCACTCAGTACTCACTCAGCCGCTCTCGGCAATTCGAGTGCCAGTGGCACACGCCTCGCTTTGTAGACATAGCCATGAGAAAGCGCTCCCTGGCCGACCGGCGATGCAGCTATCTCGTCGCTCTGGATGACGAATCCAGGTCGATTGACGACTTGCGCGAGCTCGCGGCCTATCTATCCAACCTTGTCATTTCGAACTTCGACGTGATTGTCGTCGATGCATCGTCTCCGCCCGCGGTCGATCGGAACTGCCGCGTCTTGCGGTGGGTCTCTCGCTATTTCGCTGCTGCTCCACAACAGCGCGATCCTGTTCGCTCAGCCATTGGCCTGGCCGCGTGCGAGAAAGTCATCGTCGCGGGGCCGCACGTTCGCTATACCGATGAAGCGCTCGATGAGCTTTCGAGATTGCTCGACCTGCATGAGGTGGTCGAGCCGCAGGACTACATCGACCCGCTCCCGTGGTGGGGTGCGATCGAAACGGGAAGGATCCTCGTACATCGGTCGCTCACACCGCTTGCTGATCACGGCTCGACATTCGCGTTTCGGAAGTGCGCGATTCGTGGCCTGCGCACGATCGAGCCATCCACGCCTGCAGACGATTGTGTGCGGCGGCTCGCGTCGCAGGGCGCGGAGGTTTTTTCCGCGCTCGAGGTCTTCGTGCGGCGAATTCCTCCAGCGCTCTCGGAGTGGGCTCGCACTCGGCGACGTCAAGCCGATGAAGACCTGTATGTGCCCGCGAAGGCAGCTCTGTTTTTCGTCCTCCTGCCGATCGCGATCATCCTCGGGCTTGTCAGCGGCCTGCGTTTTGCTGCCGGCTACGCGGGAGCGATTGCGTTCACCTCATTTGCGCTTGCAGTGCGTGGACGAATCGGCGCTGCTACGTTCTTTCCCTGGCGCGCATGTTTGTACGCTCCACTCTGGGTACTCGAACGCTCGATCAGCGTTTACTTGGCCCTATTCTGGAAAGTGATTCGGGCAGGCGAGCCGCGGCGAGTTGCGGTCAACGCCGGTGCCCGCGGCGAGCGGGTTTCTACCGGAGAGTCGGCAACGAGTACGCGGTGAGATAGCCCGGATTGTCTGCGATGTAAACCGTG
>QHVY01000011.1 GCA_003223695.1 Acidobacteriota bacterium | reverse complement strand
TACGTCTCGCAGCTCCCCGCGGGATTGCGGAATTGGCTGCGCGGCACGTTACGGCTGCTGAAAGTCGAATTTCCCATCGAATGCGATGACGGGTCGGTGAAGATTTTCTCCGGCTATCGCGCGCTGCATTCGCGGGTGCGCGGGCCCGGCAAGGGCGGCATTCGCTACCACCCGGAAGTGAACGCCGACGAAGTGCGCGCCCTCGCGTCGTGGATGACATGGAAGTGCGCTGTCGCCGACATTCCGTTTGGCGGCGCGAAGGGCGGCGTGATCTGCAATCCGAAAGAGCTGACGAAAAATGAACTGCGCAAGGTGACTCGACGCTTCATCACCGAGCTGGGCGACACGATTGGACCGCACACCGATATTCCTGCGCCCGACGTGAACACCGACGCCGAAACGATGGCCTGGATCTACGACACATACGACATGATGCATGCCGGCAAGAACAACCTGCCGGTGGTCACCGGAAAGCCGGTGCCGATGGGAGGCTCGCGCGGCCGCAATGAAGCCACCGCGCGCGGATGCCTCTTCGTCACGCGACGGGCGATCGAGCAGGGTGCGGTTCGCGGCCTCAATTCAGTCAAGGGCGCAACAGTCGCCATTCAGGGCTTCGGCAACGCAGGATCGATCGCCGCGCGGCTTTTCGGCGAGGCGGGAGCGAAGGTCATCGCAGTCAGCGACTCGACCGGAGGCATCCAATCCGAGTCAGGAATCGACGCCAAGGCAGCGCTCGCGCACAAAAAACAGACCGGCTCCGTCGTCGGTCTCGCCGGAACCAGGAACATCACCAACGATGAGCTGCTGCATCTCGACTGCGACGTTCTGATTCCCGCAGCGTTCGAGAATCAGATTCGCGCGGACAACGTCGCCGGCGTGAAAGCAAAAGTGATCGCCGAAGCGGCAAACGGTCCGACCACCCCGGCCGCAGACGCTGTGCTGTTCGAGCGCGGCGTTCCGATCATTCCCGACATCCTCGCGAACTCCGGCGGTGTGACTGTCAGCTACTTCGAGTGGGTGCAGAACATCGAGAACGAGCACTGGAGCGAAGAGCACGTCAACAAAAATCTGCGCGACAGAATGGAAGCGGCGACCGATGCCGTGCTGCAGATGCAGCTGGAGATCAAGGACAGACATGGCGTGAGTGTCGATCTGCGGACCGCAGCGTTCGCGCTGGCGATCAAACGCGTTGCCGACGTCGCGCTGGTGCGCGGGATTTGGCCGTAGAATAACAGTGTAGGGCGCGGCTGCGCCGCGCCGAATCCTGGAGTGCGGCACGGCGCAGGCCGTAGTGTAGGGCGCGGCTGCGCCGCGCCGAATCCCGGAGTGCGGCACGGCGCTGGCCGTAGTGTAGGGCGCGGCTGCGCCGCGCCGAATCCCGGAGTGCGGCACGGCGCTGCCCGTAGTGTAGGGCGCGGCTGCGCCGCGCCGAATCCTGGAGTGCGGCACGGCGCAGCCGTGCCCTACAAGGTCACCACACCTTGCATGCTTTCGCGCCGCGGACCATCGGATTGCCATCGTGACAATTGAACGCTTTCTCGAACTCGGGCATGTTCGACACGATGCCATTGACGCGATACTTCCCAGGCGAATGCGGATTGGTGATCGCGTTCACGCGTAAATTTTCCGGCCGTTCGTTCTCACAGGCCCACTGCGCGAAGCCGATGAAGAATCGCTGATCGGGCGTGAATCCGTCGATCGGCTCGAGATGCTGATTCGCCAAGGCGTCTTTCCAGGCTATGTACGCCAGCAAGGTGCCGCCGAGGTCGGCGACGTCTTCGCCGGACGTCAGCTTCGAATTGATCTTGATGTCATCGACGACTGTGTACTGCGCATACTGATCACGCACGCACTGCACTCTCTCCTCGAACTTCTTCGCATCCTCAGGCGTCCACCAATCCTTCAGATTTCCCTGACCATCGAATTGCCGTCCTTCGTCATCGAATGCGTGCGTCAGCTCGTGGCCGATCGTTGAGCCGGTGTTGCCATAGTTCGGCGCGTCGTCCAGTTTCGGATCGTAAAGCGGCGGCTGCAGCACTCCGGCGGGAAAGTTGATGTCGTTCATTTGCGCGTTGTAATACGCGTTCACGGTCGGCGGCGTCATGCCCCACTCGCCGCGATCGACGGGCTTCCCGATCTTCGCCAGCTCGCGGCGCGACTCAAACACCGTCGCACGCGTGGCATTGCCGAAGAAATCGCCGCGCTTGACGTCGAGCGATGAGTAGTCTCGCCAGCGGTCGGGATATCCGATTTTGTTGGCCACTGCGTGAAGCTTCTCGATCGCGCGCTGCTTCGTGGCGTCGGTCATCCAGTCGAGCGCTTTGATCTCGCTCTCCATCGCCGCTTCGATGCGCCGCGTCATGTCGACGGTTTTCGCTTTCGTGTCGGCCGAGAATGTGCGGCGCACAAATTCCTGTCCCATTGCTTCGCCGAGGTCACGGTCGACGTAGCGGACGCAGCGCTTCCATCGCGGCGGCAGCTCGTTCACACCGCGCAGCGTCTTGCGAAAGAAGTTGAAGTCTTCGACGACGAATGCATTCGATAGGTACGCCGCGCGCGAATGCACCGCGTGCCAGCGGAGATACGCTTTCCAATCGGACAGCGGCACTGTTTTGAGCTCGTTGTTCAGAGCCTTGAAAAACTTCGGCTCGGTGACGTTCATCGTGTTGATCGTGATCAGTCCGCTGCGAACGAGGTAAAGCTTCCATTCGAATAATGGCGTCAGCGCGGAGAGCTGCGCTGGCGTCATCTTGTGATACAGGTTGTACGGGTTGCGGCGCTCGACTCGCGTGAGCGCCGGCTTCGCCAGATCGGTCTCGATTCGCAGAACGGTCTGCGCATCTTTCTCCGCCTGCGCTTTCGACTCGCCAATCAGCTCGAGCATTTTCGTCACGTGTCGCACGTACTTGTCGCGAGTCTCTTTCGATTTCGTGTCGGTCTTCGTGTAGTAGTCGCGGTCGGGCAAACTGAGTCCGCCGGCGTGCGCGAATGCGATCACCTGCGTCGCGTCACCGTAATCCTGATCCGACCCGAAGCCGAAGAGCCAACCGCTGCCGTAGTCCTTCTGATGCTGTTCGGCGAGCAGATTGGCGAGATCTCCTTTGCTCTTCAGCGCAGCGATTTCGTCCAGCACCGAATTGAGTGGCGTGGAACCGAGCGATTCGATGCGCGGCTCGTCCATGCAGGCTTCGAAGTAGTCGCCGATTTTTTGCTGGGTCGGGATGCGATCGGCTGCGGGCTTTGCCGCTTCCTCCAAAATCCCCCACAAGAACTCCCCATTCTCCTCGGTCAGTTTTCCGTAGACGCTCCACGACGCCTGATCGGGCGGAATCGGATTGCTCTTCATCCATCCGCCACACACGTACTGATAGAAATCGGCGCAGGGATCGGCCGTTCGGTCCATTGAGGCCAGGTCGAGGCTCGGCGTGTACGGCAGCGCGGTCAGCGGATGCTCTTTCGGCTTTGCTGGCTCCGTCGGCGTGACGATCGGCGGCGGCGTCGGTTTCGGCTTTTCCGGCGCGGGCTTCTGTTGCTGGGCGGCCATCGGCAGGGCGAGAAGAAAGATCATCAACAGTCGTTTCATGATTGGAGAGTCTATGCGAGGACTGAGGACTGAGGACGATGCGAGGACTCAGGACTGAGGGCTGAGGACTGAGGACTGAGTCCTGGGCTACAATCAGCGTTTCCCAAAAAGGAGAAGCTATGGCTGACCTGTCGACAAAATTCACCGGCATCCGATTCGAGAATCCGTTTTTGCTCTCGTCGGCGCCGCCGACCGAGTCGGACAGCAACATCATGCGAGCGTTCGACGCCGGCTGGGCCGGTGTGGTAACAAAAACGATAGGGCTGCACCCGGTCGTCAACGTCAAAGGGCCGAAGACGAAGTTCCTGCGTGCGGACAACAGCGGCTATCGGCTGTCGATGTCAAAAAGGGCGGAGTCGACGCTGATCGCGTCGTGGAATTGGGAGCTGATCTCCGACAAGCCGCTCGACTGGTGGATCGGAAAACTCAGCCGCATCAAAAAAGCGTATCCGAACAAAGTGCTCGTTGCATCGATCATGGCCGGTTCCGGAAATGACAAGGAGCTGCACAACTGGCAGACGCTGACCAAAGCATGTCAGGACGAAGGCGCCGACGCGGTCGAGCTGAACTTTTCCTGTCCGCACATGGACCGCGTCGACATGGGGTCGAACGTCGGCAAAGACAAAGTGCTCTGCTCCGTGGTCACGCAGGCCGTAAAGGAAGTGGCGACCATTCCGGTTTGGGTGAAGCTGACGCCTGCGACGGCGGACATCGTCGAAGAAGCGGCAGCCTCGTTCCGCGGCGGCGCCGACGCCATCTCCTCATCGAACACGTTCCCATCGCTGCCGGTCATCGATCCGAATACTCTCGATTTCGAGATGAACGTCGAAGGTTATGTTTCGAGCGGCGGGTTGGGCGGACCGGCGATTCTGCCGCTGTCGCTGGCGAAGATGGCGCAGATGACGAAGGCGTTTCCCGACAAAGCATTCTCCGGCATCGGCGGCGTTGCCAACTTTGACCACGCCCTCTGCTACATCCTCCTCGGCTGCGGCACAGTGCAGGTCTGCACAGCGGCGATGCTCGATCAAGCGATCGGTCCGAACGTGATCAAAGGACTCATCGCCGGCATGACCGAATTCATGGAGCGCCGCGGATACAAGAGTCTGGAGGACTTTCAAGGAATCCGCCGCGACCGCATCGTGTCGCATTCACAGATCAAACGCCCCGAGCAGTTCGATTATCGCGGCGGATACGAGGCGGAAGAAGTTGAGGGGTACGCACGCCCTTTAGCGAGGGTGTAGTTTGTCATCGGAGGTCGCAATGGTCATCTCGGTGACGAAAATTTCTCTCTGGCGCCGCGAGGTTGAAAACAGTCCGGGAAAAATGGCGGAGACGCTCGAGCCACTGTCGAACGCCGGCACGAATCTGCAGATCGTCATGGGCTATCACATCGGCGATATGGCAGCCATCGAGGTTTTTCCGGTGAGCGGAACCCGAGCGGTGAATGCTGCTCGGCAGGGTGGTCTCTCGGAGTCGGGGCCTCCCTCACTGCTCGTCGCCGGCGAAAATCGTCCGGGATTGCTGCATTCGATGTCCCGCGCCCTGGCTGATGAGGGAATCAACATTCATTTTCTTGTTGCCCAGGTGGTTGCTGGCCGCTATTCGGCGGTCTTTGGTTTTGGATCGGACGATGACGCAACGCGGGCGATAAAGATCATCAAGGCAACGGCAGCGCCACGGCGACGACGCATCGTCCAGACGCGGGCCCGCGGACGCTGAACGCCATCGCGTGATCTCGCGCAAAGTCCTCGCCTCGATCATCCTGGGTGTCGCCGGGGTGCTGATCATGACCTGGCGCATCGCGCGGATTCCCGCGCACGTGGTCATCATCAATCAGTCGGGAAAGACGCTCCAGCATGTGGCGATTGACACCGGCGCCACTCGATTCGAGCTCGGCACATTGAACAACGCGGAGACGAGGCGCTTCTCAGTCGATCCCACAAACAACCTGCGACTGGTGTTCCGCAGCAATTCGGATCATGTCTGGAACTCCCCAAATCCGGTGACCGCCGGCCAATCGCTCGTGCTGTATGTGACACCGGACGAACGCGTCGAAGCGCGCAGTCGCATCGGAACGCTGGTTCGCTGACGCTGTCGCCAACTGGGTTCTCGGCCGCTCATTACTTCCGGTGAACGGACGCCACACCGGTCAGACGCAGTATTAGTTCTCAGCGGCCAGCGACACGGCGTCGCTCACTGTTCACGGTGAGCCGCGCCGCGTCGGACTTTGCCGCCGGACACTGCGGGAAAACTGCTTCCACGAACCATTCGTATGTTCCCGGCGCCAACGCGACGTCCATGGTCGCCCCGGACGTCGTGCCGATCACCTGTGGCACGCCGGGCACTCTGCGCAACCAAATGTTGTACACGGTTGCGCCGGCGACTGTGTTCCATCGCAACTCTGTCGACGAACCGCTGACGATCTGCGGTAAATCGGGCGAGCATCCGACTGTCACCACAGGAACGGCTTTGCTCATCTCCGACGTCGTCCCATACTTGAATCCCTGCCCGAAGACCTCACCCTGCGGCGGACCCTTGAAGCCTTCGAATTCGAAGGGTGTCGCGGTTGCCGAAATCCTTTTCCCGCGCAGGTCGACATTGTTCGTCTTCGCCGTGAATGAGCCTCCCTGCTGCCCTAGAATCGACGACGAAATATTCGTATACAACGGCGTCTCTCCCGATCCTCGGCCGCCGGCCTCTGGATATGTCGAGACGAAAAAGTCGAGCGCCGTTGTGAAGTATTGAAGTCCGGCGGCCGTGAATGTACCGGTGATCGTGCCGGTCCCGGTCGACGGATCGTAAGTCACCGAGGTGATCTGCGGCGGCGGTTGCACGACCTCCCGCTGCCTGATCGCCGGACCGACATTCGAGTGGATGGAGTTTTGGATTGCGGCTTTGAATGCATCTGCAGACGTGGTGACGGTCGAGAGACCGACATCGTCGTTGAACGCGATGGTGTTCATTTCCAGATGTCCCTGCGCCGCGGCTTCGATGTCGACGCCCGCACCGCCATTCGGGATCGGCAGCTTCTTGGTGATGTCGGTACCGATGGCGTTTGTGTCGAATTCGAAGAAGCCCGATTCGAGCGTCACGCCGTTGTTGCCGTTCCCGCTGATCAGATTTCGTTCGAAGCGGTTGCCGGAACCGAACGTGCCGATGTGCACGAACGGCACGTCGCCGCGCACACGGATGCCGTCGCCGGAGTTCGGAACGGCAATGGTGCCGGTCGGATCGGTTCCGATGAAATTGCCCGCGATCACCGGATCGAGGATGTAATTGCTCGTCGCGTCGATCAGGATTCCCGGTCCGTTGAAGCCGTTGATCGCCAGCCGGCGTATCGAGTCGCCAAGCAGTGGTCCGTTTGCTGAGGAGATTGTGAAACCCGGACCGGGCGTCGAGCGGCTGCCATTGATTTCAACGATCGGCGCAGTGAAGACAAAGGGCGATGACGCCGTATTCAAGCCATCGACCGTGATTCCGGAACGCGTGATCGGAGGCAGCGACGTCAACGGAGCAATCGTGTAATGAGCTGCGGGAGGCAAATCGAATTGCACTCGACACGGAAAATCGGCCGAGCAGATCCCGGCGTTCGCATCGAGGATGGCCTGCCGCAGCGAGCCGGCCCCGGCATCGTCGGTAGTCGTGACGGAGTAATTTTGATTATTCGATTCCGCCCGCAGCGGCGCGCTCAATTCAGACGTGGCGTCGGTCGTTGCTGTCGCGGTAATCCACTGCCCGACAGCATCGACCGGCGGCCTCACGTTGCTGAAGAGAGAGAATCGGAACTCGAATGCCGCGAAGCCGTTCGCATCCGTGTTCAGCTTCTCGCCATACAAAAACGTTTTCGCTTCCGGCGCAGCATCCGACGCGAACACGTTGATGACGACGCTCGTGTTCGCGGTTGTGTTCACATAACCGATCACCCGCATGAAGCCGTTGCTGATGTCAGCCGTTGTGAGGACGGGCCGCCCTTGCTCTGTCACGCCGTCGAATCCGATATCGATCGGCGACAGTCCATTGCCGTAAATCAGCGTGGGCAGTTGGAGGTCTTCAATCACGATGCCGCTCGATCTACCGGAGGTCGCCACACCAAACATGCCGTTATTCACGATGACGTTGCCGAGGAGGTGAGCGCCTTGAACGTCCTGAAGGAAGATGCCCGACGCGCCGTTTGGCAGTGTGAGATTGCCCGAGCCCTGCGGTAAGTATTGTTTGCCGATCGTGTTCAGTCCGAAAAAAAGATCCGTCGCGCCGACGGCATAAACGCCATTGTCTCGGTTGCCGCCGATCGTGTTGGACTCGACGATAATCTGCTGGCCGCGAACGATGGTGATTCCGTTTTGCCGATTTGGAACCGCATGCATCCCGCTGGCGTCGAGGCCGAGGACATTGGAGTCGATCCGCGGGTTGACCGCATCCTCCAGAACGATGCCGCTGCCGGGAAATCCATTGATGATCACGCCGGCAACCGCGCAGTTTTTGCCGCGAATGTGCAAACCGCTGCCACTCTTGACATTGCTGCCGTTGATCTCCAGTCTCCATGCTTGATACGGCAGCTCGGGCCCGATGCTCACGTTTGACGCCGTGATGTCCGGCAGTGGCGTGAGCGGCGTGACGGTGAGAAAACCGGTCGAGCCATACAAAATCGAACACTTCGAGGGACACGCGCCGGAGTTTGCGTCGAGGATTCCCTGCCGCAACGAGCCTGGGCCTGAGTCGGCATTTGTGGTGACAACGTACGCCTGCGCCGGCAGGGCGAGAGCAAAGCAGAGCAGGAGATTGCGGGCTACAATCACCATTTTTCGAAGAGAGTCTAGAT
>QHVY01000010.1 GCA_003223695.1 Acidobacteriota bacterium | reverse complement strand
GCCATTGAAGTCGGATCATCGGCGGCCCCTCAGATCGTGCTTCGCACCAGCGGCGCGCCGGCATTTACGTCCCTCAGCCCGACCTCTGACCAGTTCGTCATCGACCTCACTGGTACCAGCAAGTCGCCGATGCTGACCATTCCATCGCAGCTTCCGGCCGGAGTCAGCGCCATCACTGCTGATGAAGTTACTGAAATGGGCGGCCAGCTCACGCGCGTCACCGTCCGGCTGTCACAGCCAGGCACGGCGCAAGCTGCCGCCGAAGGAAACTCGGTCACGGTCACGCTCCCGGCAGCTCCAGTCGTGGCCGAGATGCCGGCATCCGTGCCGGTTGCAGCTCCGCCCGTACACGAAGCGGAAGCGCCCGTTGTTGATTCGAAACCGCTCCCGAAAGCGAAATGGCTGAAGAAAATCGAGACCTCCGGCAGCGGCGCGGCGACTGAAGTGGAGATCGCCACCGACGGCGCCGCGAGCTACAGCGCATTCAAATTGAACAGCCCCGCGCGCGTAGTGATCGACTTCGCCGGAATCAAGGACAAGCTCGCCAAAAACACGATCGAGGTCGACAACTCGATCGTGAAGCGGATTCGCGCGGCGCAATTCAAACCGGATGTGACGCGCGTCGTTCTCGATCTGTCCGAAGCGACGACGTACAACATCATCAAGAATGGCGATCGCGTGCTGATCACGTTCGGCGAGAATGGAGCACCGCGGTCCTCCGCGGTGGCCGCCGTGGACGGCGGCCCTCCACCGAGCGAGCCAAAGCCTGCTCCGACGGATATCGTCTCGCAGGTTCCTGCAGTTGCTGATAACGCAACATGGAAGATGCCGCGGGACGCATCGCAGGGCGCGACGGCGGTCATTCACGCACAAGATCAGGTTCCCCCGCCGCCCGCCCCCACTCCGCGTCTGACCACCACGACTCTGACGCCGACCACCGCTCAGCCGGCACCGACACCGATGCCTGGCGAGAACGTGTTCAGCGAGCCGCAACCGGCTCCAGTTGTCGGTGGTCCGCTTGGCGGCGCGCGCCAGTTGAGCGCTGGAGAGAAAGTCTTCACTGGTGAGCCGATCTCGTTGAACCTCAAGGATGCCGATATCAAGGACGTGCTGCGCACGTTCGCCACGTTGACCGGTCTCAATATCGCTGTCGATCCGAATGTGAGCGGCTCGGTGACCGTCGATTTCGTCGACGTTCCGTGGGACCAGGCGCTCGACCTCATTCTTCGTCAGAACCGGCTGTCGTACGTGCTCGAGGGCAACGTCATGCGCGTCGGCACGCTGGCCACTCTGGCTGAAGAGGCTGCGGCGAACCGCCGGCTCGCGGAAGAAGAGCGGCTCAATGTCCCGCTGACGACTGTCAGCTTCAAACTGTCCTATGCACGCGCGGCCGACGTTGCGGCGCTGTTGAGAGAAATCGCTTCGCCTCGCGCGCGCCTCATCGTTGACGGCCGCACGAATCAGCTCATCATCAGCGAGATTCCCGCGTATCTGCAGACGATGCGTAACCTCATCGAATCGGTCGATGTGGCCAACCGTCAGGTGGTCATCGAAGCGCGTATCGTCACGGCAACGAATCAGTTCATTCAGTCCTACGGATTCAACTGGAGTTTCCGCGGAACGCTCGATCCTGCACTGGGCACGGGCACTGGACTGGTGTTCCCGAATCGAATCGATACGATCGGCGGGCCGTTCAACTTCGGCGTCGGAAACCCGGTGTTGTCCTTCTCGCTGGCAAACGTTCTGGGCACGTTCACTCTCGATCTGGCTCTCGTTGCCACGGAACAGGAAAACCTCGCACGCATCATCGCTGCGCCGCGTGTTCAAACGCAGGACAACGTGTCGGCGGAGATTCAGAGCGGCGTCCAGATCCCGATCCAGACGCGCATCAACTTCACCACGACGGTCAGCTACGTTGATGCCACGCTGCGACTATCGGTCACGCCGCAGATTACCGAAGCGGGAACGGTGATCATGGAGATCGCGGTGCAAAAGAACGATGTCGGCAGCACTGCGGCCGGCGCGCCTGGGCCATCCATCAACACCAATCAGGCCAGAACGCGCTTGATGGTCCGAGATGGTGGGACGGCGGTCATCGGCGGCATTTATCAGACGACCGACATCAATAACCAGAGCCGTCTCCCGTTCCTCTACAAAATCCCCATCCTTGGAAGTTTGTTCAAGACCCACGACATCAATCTGACCCGACAGGAATTGTTGATCTTCATCACACCCCGCATTGTGAGGGCGTCGTAGGAGGGGCGGTATGCAGAACATGAACAAAATCGCGCTGACGGCAATCGCGTTGCTGGCGTTGCTCGTCGGTGGTTCGTGCAACGACATCAACAAGCAGGAATCTCCGGTCTCGCTGATCGTCTCGAATACACAAGACCTGCACCGGATCGATCTCGCCGGCGATGCAGTGGGATCGACGAATTGTCAGAAAAGCATCGGCACGGTCCTGCTGACGTCGATTGTCGTGCAGCCGCCGCTGTTGAATCCGAATCCGAATGTTTCGCTGGCCGATCTGAATCAGATCAAGATCGATCGCTATCAGGTTTCCTACGTACGTGTCGACGGCGGCCATCTCGTGCCTGCGCCATTTGTCCGATCGACTTCGACAGTGATCGCGGCAGGTGGATCGTCAACGGGAACGACATTCGTCGTCTTCGATCCGAACGCGCTCAATCAGGCGCCCTTCGCTGCTTTGCTGCCGCAGAACGGCGGAATCGATCCCGAAACAGGGAAACCGATCATCACCATGGACGTGGTCCTGACCTTCTTTGGACAAACGCTGGCCGGCGAGCGAGTCTCCGGCAACACACGGATGACACTCGATTTCTGCTTCTCGTGCGGCGGGTGCGCGTAGCCGCTTTCGTGGCTGGACGGTGGAGTTGACGGGGGTTGAAATGATCAAAATGAGACAGCGGAAAATGATGTTTGCGCTTCTGGCGCTGATTCTGATCTTCGGCGGGTGCAAAGCCGAGTCGCCGACGACTCCGACCGTGACCTCGCCCGGCGCACCCTCCGGTGGCGTGACGCCGCCGACGAATGCGACGATCAATCTCACCGTCTCCAACGCGAATCCGTTGGTGAACTCGAACGTCGTCATCACCGCGACAGTGACGCAAAACAATCAGAACGTTCCGAATGGCACCGCAGTTCAGTTCTCCACCACGCTCGGCACGTTCACGGATACCGGCACGACGATAACCATCAGGACAACGACCAATGGCGTCGCCACGGCGACGCTCACTTCCGCCACTGCTGGCACGGCAACGATCACTGCGACGGTGAACAATGTCTCGAAGAGCACCACCGTCACGTTTTCCACGCAGCCTGTGACGCAGCCTCCACCGTCGACAACGCCGACGGTTACCAGCATTACGCCGACGACCGGCAGGCCGGAGGGTGGGGACGTCATAACGATCACGGGCACGAATTTCAACGGTCCGATCCGCGTCCTCTTCGATCTCGGCAACGGAACCGTGAAAGAAGCTTTCGTCAATTCGTTCACGAGTACGCAGATCATCGCGGTGACTCCGCGCATCGATCTGGCGGCGGGGACGACGCAAGCCGCAGACGTCATCGTGATCACGCAGGCAGGCACGGCGGGCGAACAGCGCGTCGTGAAAGCCAGCGCCTTCACGTTCGCCAGCGCTGTCCTCACACCGGTGATTCGCGCTCTGCAGCCGACCTCCGGTCCGATCGACGGCGGCACACGCATCACGATCACCGGCGACGCGTTTCAGCAGCCGGTGCAGGTGTTCTTCAACTCGGCTGAAGCGCAACTGATCAGCGTGACATTCAATACGATCATCGTCATGAGCCCGCGGGCCAGCGACACAACGCCGAATGGTTCCGGCGTTGTGACCGGACCCGTCGATGTGACGGTCAAGAACATCAACTCGAACAAGTCCACGACGTTCTCCGGCGGCTTCCGCTACGTCTCGAAGATGGCGATTACCACCGCCGCCCCGACCGCCGGTCCATTCACCGGCGGAACGCGAATTACGATCGACGGCGTTGGCTTCGACGATCCGCTCGCCGTGGTTATCTCTGCTGGCACCGGCGGCGGCATCGCCGCGCAGGTGATCAGAGTCTCCGCGACTGAAGTCGTCGCCATCACCAGTGGTGTTCAGCCGTCCGGATGCTCGGATATCGCGGGCCCGATTACCGTGACGAACACCGCGAACGGAGATTCGGCCACTGGTCCCGTGTTCACATTTCGGATTCCGAAGCCGCTGATCACGAACATTGCACCGAATCCGACGTCCATTGGAGCCACTGTCAACGTCACTGTGTTGAATGCCGTCGGCTTCGCCCGAATCACGATTGGCGGCGTGGCGGCGACGATTTCCGGTCAGACTGACAACGGAAATGGCACAACTACCTTCGCCGTTGTGGTTCCGTCGACCGTGCAGCTCAACACTGTGTCGTGCCCGGCGGGAGGAACGGCGCCTGCGCCTACAGCATTCGACGTGACCTATACAAGTGCAACCACCGGGTGCACCGATACGTCCCCGAAGGGTCTCACAGTCAATCCCGCTGCAGTCCCCGTGTTCAACACGAATCCGATCGCGTTCAACACATTCACCGCGACGTTCAACCCGGGTAATCCGGCAGCCATCCCGCCAGTTCCGCCGAGTGAGACGCCGTCCGCGCCGCAGACGATGCAAATCATCAATAATGGCACTGCACCGCTGACTGTCACCGGAATCGCGACGAATCCAGCACAGCCTGGATGCGCGAATTTCGTGTTCGGACCCGCAATACCGCCTGCCATGGCCGTTACGTTGAATGAATGCGAAGCGCTGCCGGTCACCGTTACGTACAAGGGACCAACGCCTCCCGCCACGGCTACTGATGTATGCACGCTGACGATCACTACGAATGCAGGCACGAAGCAGTTCACACTGATCGGCTCCTCGCAATGACGCAGTCAAGCTCTTGATGCACGCGAGCCGCCCCTTCGGGGGCGGTTCGTTTCTGCGGTAAAGTCACACGTACGCCCATGGCTCAACCGGCAACCAGTCCAAAAATCGAAGAGCTTCGGTTTCGCCTGAAGACGGATCCGAAGAGCCGCCTCTTTTTTCCGCTCGCTGAAGAACTGCGGAAACTCGATCAATACGCCGAGGCGGAACAGGTCCTTCGCGCCGGGCTCGGGCAACATCCGACTTATCTTTCTGCTTGGGTGAGCCTCGGCCGGGTTCTACGCGAAGCGACCAAGCATCAGGAAGCGGTCGAGGCGCTCACCAAGGCATTGCAACTCGATCCTGGCAACGTCGTCGCCGCCCGTCTTCTCGCTGATTCCTACCTCGACCTCGGTGACCGGCTGGATGCAATCAAGAAATACAAACTCGTTCGCGCCCTTCTGCCCAATGACGACGAGGAGCTCGAAGCGATCATCGCCCGGCTCGATCGTGAGCTGAACGCCCCCCCACCGTCTCCTGCGCCGTTCATCACGGATTCGGAGCCTGCGCCGCTGCCTGAAACGGAAGTCGTGCCGAGCAGCGGCGACAATCAGGTGTTCGCTGATGCCTCAGCGGCTTTCCAGGAGGAACAGAGCGTTGCCGAACGGACCGCCGACCGTGAGCCGATGCGCGCCGCGCATGCGCAGAGTCCGTTTGAAGAGCCGGTCAAGGACTACACCGCCGATGCAGTAACCGTCGAAAAACCGAAGGGAGTGCACGTCGACACAGCGCCCGCAGTCGCGGAAGTACCAACTCCGTGGTCGGAAGAGGAGCCGGCATCGGACATGTTCGCTCCGGCCGAAGCTCCGCCGCCTCCGGCACAGGAGGATCTGGCGAATACGGTCACGATGGCCGATCTTTACGTCAAGCAGGGTTTGCCGGACAAAGCGCGCGAGATTTATGAATCGATTCTGCGGCGCGAACCTGACAATGCCGACGTAAAGAGCAAGCTCGACGCCCTCGGCGGCGCTCCGCGAGATGCGAAAGTGAAAAAACTCGAGAAATGGCTCGCGAAGGTGAAGAAGAGGGAGGAGGGGAGTGTCGTTTAGAGATGTGCTCGAGGGCATCCGCGAACGTGTCGAAGGAACGCTGGCGGTCAGCTTGCTCGGGCTCGACGGAATCACCGTCGACAGCATCAACCCCGGAAGGGTTCCGCTCGACGTCATGGGCGCGGAGTTCAGCGGATTTCTCAAGTCAATTCGTCTGTCGAATACCGAGCTCAATACCGGCGAGGTACAGCAATTTTCGCTGGTGACCGAGAGGTACATCGCGTTCGTTTCCGCGGTGACGACCGAGTACTACGTCCTTCTGGTCACGACTTCGAACGGCAACTACGGCCGAGCGCGCTTCGAGCTGGCGCGCGCCAAGCAGGTCCTGCGCGATGAGCTCTCCTGAGGGGGCGTTTTGAATTTCAAGGAAATTCTGGAGCTGATCGACAAAGTGGCCGAGCTTGGTATCGGCGAGCTCGAAATCGAGCAAGCGGGGACAAGGCTCCGAATCCAGGGGAAACCCTCGCCGCCACCGCAGGTCATTCACTCCTTCTCCGACGTGCAGCGCGCGATGAACCCAATCGCGGCTCCGCACGGCGCGCCGCAACTACCGCCGAAGGCTGAAGAGGAGGAGAGCGAGGCTGGCCTCCACGTCATTAACTCTCCGATCGTGGGAACGTTCTACCGCTCGCCGAATCCAGAATCGGATCCATTCGTCACAGTCGGCGATCACGTGAGCAAGGGCAAGGTGCTCTGCATCATCGAGGCGATGAAGCTGATGAATGAGATCGAGTCCGACATCGACGGCGAAATTGTGAAGATCTTTCCGCAGAATGGACAACCGGTGGAGTACGGCGAACAACTGTTCGCGGTGAGGGTGTGATGCGCTTCACGGCGCGTAGTCAGTTGTCGGTGCTCAGTTGTCCCCGCCCGACAACCGACAACCGACAACCGACAACATGATCTCCAAGGTCCTCATCGCCAATCGTGGCGAAATCGCCCTCCGAATCATTCTGGCCTGCAAAGAGATGGGACTGAAAACCGTCGCCGTCCACTCGGAGGCGGATCGCGATGCCTTGCATGTGAAGTATGCGGACGAAGACGTGTGCATCGGCCCCGCGGCGTCACGTCAGAGTTACCTCAGCATCTCGTCGATCATCGCGGCGGCGGAGATCACCGGTGCCGACGCCATTCATCCCGGCTACGGATTTCTCGCTGAGAACTCGCACTTCGCAGAAATCGCGAACGAGTGCGGGCTGACGTTCATCGGGCCGACGCCGGAAGCGATCCGTCTCATGGGGGACAAAGCGAAAGCGCGCGAGATGGCGAAAAAGTCTGGCGTGCCGATCCTCCCGGGCAGCGAAGGGCCGGTCAAGACGCACTCAGAAGCTCTCGAGGTTTCGCGCGCGATCGGATTTCCGGTGATCCTCAAGGCAGCAGCGGGCGGCGGCGGGCGGGGAATGCGGATCTGCGCTGCGGAAGGCGATCTGCAGGGCGCGTTCGACACCGCTCGCAGCGAGGCTGACCGTGCATTCGGTTCTGCCGATGTCTATGTCGAAAAGTATCTCGAGCACCCACGGCACATCGAGATTCAGATTTTCGGCGACACCCAGGGCCGCATCATCTCCCTCGGCGAGCGCGAATGCACGATTCAACGCCGGCATCAAAAGCTGATCGAAGAATCGCCTTCGCCGGCGATCACTCAAGATATTCGCGACCAGATGGGGCAGGCAGCGGTGCAGCTCTGTGAGGCTGTGAAATACGTCAATGCCGGCACGATCGAGTTCCTGTTTCAGGACGGCGCTTTCTATTTCATGGAGATGAACACGCGCATTCAGGTCGAGCATCCGGTGACGGAGGAAGTGACGTCGCTCGATCTGGTCAAAGAGCAGATTCGCGTTGCGTCTGGATTGCCGCTGACGATGCCTAACGGCCACTTCCGGCTGCGCGGCCACGCGATGGAGTTTCGCATCAACGCCGAGGATCCGGTGACGTTCGCGCCGAATCCGGGAAGAATTCGGGAGTTTCACGTTCCCGGTGGGCCGGGCGTGCGGGTCGACACCGCCGCCTATCGCGACTACATCATCCCGCCGCACTACGATTCGATGATCGCCAAGCTGATCGTGAAAGGAAAGGATCGCGAGGAGACGATGGCCCGCGGCCGCCGTGCGCTCGATCTGTTCATCATCGAGGGCGTAAAGACTTCGATTCCGCTGCACCGCGCGATCCTCGATGATCCGCGCTTCATACGCGGCGACATCTCCACGCGATTCATGGAAGACTTTGAATGGTGAGGCGAGTGCCCGGTTCCCAGTGCCCGGTGCCCAGCAAGAAACGGACTGGGCACAGGGCACTTGGCACTGGGCACCTATGAAAATCTATCTCATCGGCTTCATGGGCGCCGGGAAGACGACAATCGGTCGTGAGCTCGCCCGACGAATTGGCGCGCCGTTTTTCGATCTCGACGATCTGGTTGAAACGGCAGAGCATTTCCGCAAAAGGGAGCGAGACATCCTCCGTTCGACGCATTACCTCGAGGATGCCGTGATCGCCACCGGCGGCGGCACGTTCACCTTCGAAGAGAACATTCAGTTCATCCAGTCGGAAGGTTTCTCGATTTTTCTCTCCGCGCCTTACGCCGTGCTGCGGAGCCGGATCGGAGACAAAGCCGCCGAACGCCCGATGTTTCGCGACGATGTTGCCGCGCACGATCTGTACAACACGCGCCTTCGCTTTTACAAAATGTGCGATATCACGCTGGAGATTCGCGAGGACGAATCGCCACTGGAAATCGTCGAGCGAATCGTGCATCAGTTGCCGCGCGGCCGCGCGCGGAGGACATCCTGAGGGCACTGGTCGTCAGCGATCTGCACTCGAACGCCGAAGCGTTGCGAGCGGTCCTGAGTCACGTTCGCCGCAAGAAATTCGACGCCGTCGTTTGCCTCGGCGATTTCGTTGGATATTGTGCTGAGCCGAATCAGGTCGTCGATGCGATGCGGACATTCAAAGCAAAAAAATTCTACATTCGCGGCAATCATGATCGCGTCGCCGTCGGCCTCGGAGAGGGAAGCGGATTCAACCCGGCGGCGAAAATTGCTGCCGAATGGACGCAAAAACATCTCAGCGCGCCCAATCGCCGCTTTTTGGAGAAATTGCCGTTAGGTCCGCTCGAGCGTGACGACTTTCTGCTGTGCCACGGATCGCCTTCTGACGAAGACGAGTACGTTTTCCATGAGGGGCACGCGTCACGAATCTTCGATTCCACCGATGCGTCGATCGTGCTGTACGGCCACACGCATTTGCCGGTGATCTTCTCCGTCGACCAGAACGGCCGCGTGCGCGGATCGGCGGTTAACGGCGATGCGCTCGTTCGGCTCGAACGCAACCGGCGTTACCTGATCAATCCGGGTTCGGTAGGTCAGCCGCGCGATCGCAATCCGCGCTCGTCGTTCGCAATCGTCGACTCGAGCAAAATGACTGCGCAGTTCTTTCGTGTTCCGTACAATATTGCAAAGACTCAAGCGGCCATTCTGAAAGCCGGATTGCCTGCCGTCCTCGCGAATCGTCTCAAATGGGGAACATGAGCGCACTCTTTTGATGACGACCGCATTCGAAGCGCCAAGACCCGATCGCGCTAAGTTGCTGAGAAATCAGGAGGAATACTCAACCGTACTGTGGCACGTCCGGCGCACAACCGAACGCCGCTGAAGGGAAGAACATTCGATGAGAAAAGTCGCTCTCACGTTCCTGTCCACGCTCGCAATGGCGATTCCACTGCACGCCGAGCGCGGCCGCGATCAGTCCTACTTCACCTACGACGATGGTGGAACGATCGTTCGCCAGGCGGAGGATGGCCGTGAGGTCGAAGCGCACGTGAATCTGCCGGTGTATCCCGGCGATGAGGTGATCACGAACCGCCGCGGCCGGTCAGAGATCCGCCTGGCCGACGGCAATGTCATCGCACTCGACCGCTCCACTGACGTTCGCTTTCGCTCGATCAATGATTCCTACGACACCGAGTCGAACGAGACAATCGTTGAGGTTCGATACGGCCACGTTGCGGTAGAGCGCACCGACGTTCATCGCGAAGCTCTCCGACTCGACACGCCGAGCGCCAGCTACGGCGCGACCGACGAAGCAATTTATGCTGTTGATACCGACACGCGGTCTGCCGATCGCGTCAGCGTTTTCTACGGCGAAGTCGAAGTGCGCACGCAATCGCAAACGACCGCCGTTCATGAAGGCGAAGAAGCGCGCGTCGACGATCAGGGCGCTTACGGAGTCGTCCGCTCGAACCGCGGAACGGCCGATGAGTTCGAGCGCTGGTTCAACCGGCGCTCGCAACGCTACACTCAGGATTCCAGCCAGTACCTCGAAAGCTCCCTCGCGTACTCCGATTACGACCTCCGGCAATACGGCTCCTGGAGCTTTGTCAGCGGCCTCGGAACATGGGGATGGCGTCCGCATGTCGGCGCGGGCTGGCGTCCGTACTATTACGGCAGTTGGATTTACGGCGCGAATAATTGCCTGACCTGGTATTCCTCCGAGCCATGGGGCTGGGTTCCGTACCACTATGGCCGCTGGGCATACGATCCGATTTACGGATGGGTATGGCTGCCTGGATATACGTACTCGCCCGCGTGGGTCTACTTCGCATACGGGCCGGGCTACTTCGGTTGGGCGCCCGCCGGGTGGTATGACTGCTATCGGCCGTATTACGACTGGGCATATCAGCCATACCGCCGCGCGCGTCTTGACTTCGGATTTGGTTTCTATGGGCGCGTTAGGTTGAACGAAATCGACCTGCGGCCGTGGACATTCATCAATTCCAGTCAGATTGTCTCCACGCGAATCGATCAGGCAGCGCTAACGACGGACGCGATCCGTCAACGCATCGCGCGTGATCCCGGTGCGACACTCTCGGGAGCGCCTGCGCGATTCAGTCGAAATGAAATTCGAGATCCGGCCGCGGCGATCGGAAATGTCGTTCGCCGAGGAATCGGAAGTGGTACCGGCAGAGAAGGCTCCGGGTCCGTGACTGACATGACTCCGTTCTTCCGTCGCGACCCGGAGCTTTCCAATCACGTGCGCGAGCGCATCGTGCGCAGCGCGCCGGTGGTGCCGCCTGCCGCAATTGGAACGGCGGGCGGCTCGCCGTCGCGATCCATTCCCGCGCGTTCCGGCATTCCCTCGCCAGGAACTCCCGGCACGATTGAAGGACGCGTTCCGCCGCATGGCGACTCGCCGGACAGTGGCCGCGGAGTTGTCAATCGCGAAGGTCCGCGGCGCGACACTGTGCCGCCACCTTCGAACATCGAGCGCGGAGGCACGACACGCAACTGGCGCGATCGCGTCGAGCGTCCAACCAGTCCGGTGCCGAGCGCGCCCACAGTGACTGTGCCCGAAAACTCCTGGCGCAGCCGCGCTCCTCGGCGCGAAATCGTGCCGCGCACGGAAACGCCGGTCCAACGCAAGCCTGTCGATCGTGGCAGCGACATTCCTCGCCGCATCATCGATCGCATCGGCGGAGCGCGCATCTACGGCGACCCGTCCCGCGACAGTGTGCCGCGCTCCGCCGAGCCGCCGCCGGCTGCTCGCTCCACCGAACATGCCTCACCACCACCGCCTCCGCGCGAGCATCCTTCCGCTCCTTCTCCACCTCCGTCGCGCTCGAACGAAGGCGGGCACGTAAAGCGGGATCACTGATTTTTCGTGATACTCGTGCCGAATGGGCCTCTCTCGCAAGAGGCCCATTTGTTTGGACGGGGAATGTTAAATGTTAAATGTTAAATGGTGAATGACATTCAACATTCAACATTCAACATTTACAATTCCCGTGTGTCGGTCCCTCTCTTCTTCGCGTTGTACTGTCTCGAGGCGGGACTGTTTTTCCTGGTCGTACCGTGGACGAAGCTGTGGACTCTCAATCCGCTGCTGCACAGCAGTGAGGCGATCACGCTGCTCGCGGGCAATCCATTCATTCGCGGATTTGTATCCGGCTTCGGCGTTGTGCATCTGATCATCGGAATCAAAGACATCATCCAGATCAGCCACGCGCGGCGGCAGGGGCGGGTGGAGTGAGACGGCGAACGGCCGATCGTCTGCTCTTTCCCGCAGTCCTGACGGTTGTTCTTTTCGCAGCCTATCTGCCATTCCGCAACAGACCGCTCACTGTCTCGGCGTTCGGCGATGTGCAACCATTCATCGAGTTTGCCGCATACGCCGCGCTGGTTTTCTTCATCGTTCGGCTGATCGATGCCCTGGTGTTCGACATCGTCATCGCGCGCCGGCGCGAAGTTGCCGCGCCGCAACTTCTGCGCGGAATCGTAGCGATCGTTCTGTACGCCCTTCAATGTTGCCGGAGTGCTCACAGGGGGCGCGGTTCTCGCCGCCGTCCTCGCTCTCGCCCTCCAGGAGACGTTGGGCAACCTATTCGCGGGAATTGCGCTGCACATGGAGGAGACGTACGAGATTGGCGATGTGATTCACAGCGGCGACTTCATGGGCGTGGTCGAATCGGTGAGCTGGCGCGCAACGCGCCTGCGCGGTTTCAACAACCAGCGCGTCGTGGTGCCGAACTCCGTCATTGCGCGCGATCGTCTGGAGATTTTTCCGCGCAACAATCTCAATGCGCGGACGATCTCCGTCAGCGTCGACTATCACGTTGCCCCGGCGACGGTGATCGGCATTCTCACGCAGGTAGCCGCTCATGTCGACGGAGTGGCGCGCGAGCTGCCGTGCTTCGCGCGCGTCGGCGGCTTCGGCGATTCAGCTGTGGTCTACGAAATCAAATATTTCACGCGCGATTACTCTGCACGCGATCGCATTGACGCCGACATTCGCAAAGCTGTCTGGTATGCGCTGCGCCGTAACGGAATTGAGATGCCGTTCCCCATCCGGGCGTTCCAGCCGTACACGCCGCCATCGGGCGAGCATCAACTCACGCCGGAGGAAACCGTCCGGCGGCTGCGCGAAGTCGATGTGCTCGATCCGCTGTCCGATCAGGAGCTGCAGTCGATCGCCGCCGCCCTCCGCGTACATTTCTATTCGAAAGGCGAAGCCATTCTTCGGCACGGAACGGCGGGCGATTCGATGTTCGTCGTGCACTCCGGTATGGTCGTCGTGCGGCTCCCGGATGACTCGATGACCGGCTGGCATCAGGTGGCGCAGCTCGGGCCGGGCAGCGTCTTCGGCGAAATGGCGCTGCTCACCGGTGAAATGCGCGCCGCGGATGTCGTGGCGATGACCGACGTCGTCGCGCTGGAGATCGGCAAGGAGTCACTACAGCCAATCATCGCCAGCCATCCGGATCTCGCGGGCGCGATTTCGCATCAGATCATGCTGCGCAAAGAACACCTCGACTCGCTCCGCGGAGAATCGCCGGAAGAGATCGAGCTCACATTGATGTCGCGCATCCGGTCGTACTTCGGCCTATGAAGCGTCTGCTGATCGTCGAGGACAAAGAATCGCTGGCGGTGATGCTGAAGGAAACCGTCGAGTCGGAAGGGCTCGAAGCCGATATCGCCTCGAACGGCAACGACGCCATGCGACGCCTCGCTGAAGGGCGTCGCTACTTCGCGGTGCTGACGGATCTTCGATTGCCCGGCGCGGATGGGATCGCAGTGCTCAAGCAGGCGAGGGAAAGTGATCCCGATTGTCCGGTCATCGTCATGACTGCGTTCGGCACGATCGAAAACGCAGTCGAGGCGATGAAACTCGGGGCGTACGATTTCGTGCAGAAACCCGTCGACGTCGACCACCTTCTGCTGCTGCTGCGACGGTGCCAGGAACATCGCGAGCTGCGTTATGAGAACCTGCTGCTGAAGGAAGAGTTCCAGCGGCAGCACGGATTGCCGGCCATCGTCGGCGAGTCCCCGCGCATCGTGGAGGTCTCGCGCGCGATCCAGAAAGTCGCGCCGACGGATTCGACCGTTTTGCTGCAGGGAGAATCGGGGACAGGCAAAGAGCTCTTCGCACGCGCGATCCATCAGCTGTCGCCGAGGCGGGAGCGGCCGTTCGTGGCGATTAATTGCGCGGCAATTCCCGACACTTTGATCGAAAATGAATTGTTCGGCCACGAGAAGGGTGCCTTCACCGGCGCCACCGGACGCCAGCTCGGGAAATTCGAGCTCGCCGATACCGGAACGATTTTTCTCGACGAAATCGGAGAGCTCGGCCCGAGCGTGCAATCGAAAATACTGCGCGTTCTGCAGGAGCACCGCTTCGATCGTGTCGGAGGGGCGGCAACGATCGATGCCGACGTGCGCGTCATCTGCGCCACCAATCGCAATCTCACGGACGACGTGAAGCAAGGCAGGTTCCGTGAGGACCTTTTCTTTCGCATCAACGTTTTTCCGGTGACCATTCCGCCGCTGCGCGCACGCCGCGAAGACATCGACGCGCTGACCGATTTCTTTCTGCAGAAATTCGCCCGAGAGCTGAACAAG
>QHVY01000465.1 GCA_003223695.1 Acidobacteriota bacterium | reverse complement strand
CGACTGCCGAACCGTCCTGGCGTCAGTGTCAAAATGTGGTCTCCGGTCTTCAAACGGCTTGTGGACCACCGCAAACAATCATCAGTCGAAAAGAGTGCATCGCTGGACTGGGAGCCCGTGTCCGCGACAGCGCTCGCACCGGCAGCACTATCGACCGGTGTGGAGGAAAGGAACTTCGATGAACAGACAGCTGTGTTCGATCCGGCGATCTGGCAGTGCTATCGTGTCGCCATGACCGCCACCGGAATGAAAAGCGTTTCGTCCAGCCCAAAGACGCCTCCTCCGTTTGATCCTGAGGTTTTCCTCGAGCAAGCGGGAGTGGGCAGAACTCTGATCGATCTCAAGAAGAATCAGGTTCTTTTCTCTCAGGGCGACCCGGCGGACGCCGTGTTCTACATCAAGAAGGGCAACGTCAAATTGACCGTCGTCTCGCAACGCGGCAAGGAGGCGGCCGTCGCCCTGTTGGACGCCGGGAACTTCGTGGGAGAGTCATGCATCGCCGCAGCGGAGCGCCTGCGCCTTGTGACCGCCACGGCCCTGACCCGCTGCACGCTGATGCGCATCGAATCGTTTCCTTCCTGCTGGCGCGGAACGTTCGGATCCAGGCGGACCTCGTCGATCAGCTTTTCAATTCCAGCGAAAAGCGATTGGCCCGGATTCTGTTGCGGCTGGCCCACTTCGGCAAGGAAGGCAGGCCGGAGAATGTGATCCCGAAGATCAGTCAGGAAGTCCTTGCGGAGATGATCGGGACGACGCGATCGCGCGTGAACTTCTTCATGAACCGTTTCCGCAAACTCGGTTTCATCGAGTACAACGGCGAACTCGAGGTTCACAGCTCGCTTCTCAATGTGATCCTCCACGATTGACCTCTTCTCCGGCTGTGTCCTTTTGAACAGATTGCACGGCTGAATTCCGTTATGTTCACAAGGCAGCTCTCAACGTCATGCACGTAACCCAACTCTTTGACGAGATCCGTGTTTACGCCGGCGGCGCGGAACGGACCGGCGGCAATTCGAACGTGACACTGGCGTCGCAGCGGCGGTTGCTGCACGAGTCTGACCGAGTTGATCAGAAAAGCACGCGACGCCGGCGATGGCTACTATCTGCCTCTCGACCTTTGGCCGGTGAACACCGAGCGCGTCGCGTTGCAGAAAAGCTGGGTGGTAGTGTAGTCACTCCAGCGCTGAATCGCGTTCCGCGTAGACGTGTGTGAACTCGAGGCCAAAGAAAAAGATCTGCGCCGACCAGTAGGCCCACAGTAGAACGACCACAAAAGATCCGGCGGCGCCGTAACTCGATCCGACAGCCGCTTTGCGCAGATACAGACCGAGCGCGAACTTTCCAATGACGAAGAACGTCGCCGTGAATGCGGCCCCCGGGAGCACGTCGTGCCACGGTACTCTCGTGATCGGAATGTAGCGAAAGATGGTCGCGAACAGAATCGTAAGAACGACGACCGATACGATGAGTTGCAGGACCTGCCACAGCAGCTCGCCTCCGAGGAGGTGATTCGCAGCGTACTTGCCGGTGATGGCGATCGCCGCATCCGCAGACACAATGACAAACAGCAGACAAGCGACGGCCAGCACCAGGGCGATTGTGCGGACGCGCGCGACCAGCTTCGCCCACGCACCGTATATCCTCGCGCGCTCGACTTTCCAGATCGTGCTCAAGGCGTCTTCAATCTGCTCGTAGATGCCCATGAGGCCAAAAACGAGCGTCACAAGACCGAGAGACGACGCGATGAACCCGACCTTCGGCGCCGCGGCGTTCTTCACCATCTCCTCGAGAGCCCTTTCGGTCGCGGGACCGAGCGTGCTGGCAATCTGATGAAAAATGACTCCTTCGGCCGCTCGTCGTCCGAAGATCATCGCCGCGACGCCGATGGCGATCACCGCGATCGGGGCGATGGACAATACGATGTAAAACGCGAGCGCCGCGCCGAATCGGGAGGCGTGATCCCTTCTGAATGCAGAGGCGGCCTGTGTGAGTTGTTCGAAGCGCATTCTCGAGCTAACACTTCATACTCACGACCACGACCTGTGACCGGATCTGCGGCCGAGGAAGAGACGGATGACGAATAGAAGAAGGACCGCGCCGGCGAATGCCACAATGAGGCTGCCTGCAGGACCTCCGCCGATCTCGGCGCCGGTGGCACGGAAGACGTACGCACCAATTAATGCGCCGATCACGCCGACGATTACGTCGCCGGCCAGCCCGAAGCCACTGCCTCTCATGAACAGGCGGGCGAGCCAGGCGGCGAACGCACCGATGACGATGAACGCAACGACCCACATGAGAGAGCCTCACAGTTTCTGGGTGCAAAAGAGCACCCAGGCTAATAAATGATGACCTCATCGCCGACCTTCGACATCGCGTAGAGCGTTTCGAGGTCTTTGTCGCCGATCCGAACGCATCCGTGCGAGACGGACTGGCCGAGTTGAGAGGTCTGTTGCGTTCCGTGCAGCGCGTAACCGTCGCCCAGATTGAGACGGTAGCCGCCGAGAACCTTGGCGAAGTGTCTTTGCTTCACGTTAATGGGAGGAATGACGATGGTATTGCCGGCGAGGATCATCGCTCCGGCGGGCAATTCGCGGTCGACGCCGTTCAATGACTCGACAACCGTGTCGCCTTTGACGCTGAGAGAACGGGCCGATGAATGCGCAGGGGCTTCGCCTAACAATGACCATACGCCGCTCTCGCGGTGCGGCGGCGTCGGCGCGCCGCTGGCCGCATCGAGCGATTGGCCGGGCGCGAGGTGGACGACGCTCATGCCATTCTTCCGCGCCTCTTCGATGTAGTGCCAGTCGGGTGGGACCCATACC
>QHVY01000464.1 GCA_003223695.1 Acidobacteriota bacterium | reverse complement strand
CGACCACGCCAACGGTGCGGACCATGTCGGCCTCGACGTCGATCCTGTCAGCGGCACCGGCACCGTCGGCGCATATGACCGCATCGCTGCATACATAAATTACGTACGAGCAACGACGCGTCATCCTGTCGTCCTGGTCGACTCGGGCGACTGGACCATGGGCACGATTTACGACCTCACCCTCGGTGACCTGCCGCTCGCTCTCCTGTTCATGGACTTTATGCACTATGACGCCGTGACGTTGGGCAACCACGAGTTCGATTACACGCCGCGGGGCCTTGCTCGCATTCTCTTGGCCGCCCGGCATACCTTCGGATTTCACACCCCGATTGTCGCCTCGAACATGAACCTCGGCGGCAACACTGACCTCGCCCCGCTCGTTGGCGCAGGCAATCTCATCGACACCAGCCGAGTGGTGGGACTGAACGGAGTGAGGGTCGGCTTCATCGGACTGATGGGCGAGGCCGCCGCGATCGATGCCGCCGCCTCGGCTCCAGTGAGCTTTTTCAAACTCTCCACGCATTACGCGGATATCCAAAGCCTCGTCGATACTCTCCACGACACGCAGGGAGCGGACATCGTCATCGTCCTGTCGCACTCAGGGACCGACGCCGCCGGCACGAGAGGTGAGGATGTCGAACTGGCGCGACATGTACACGGCATCGACTTGATCGCTTCGGGTCACACACATACGCCGCTCGCATCGGTACATGCGGTGACGAATGGCACCTGGACCACGCAAATCATTGACGCCGGAGCATACGGCACGAACGTCTCTCGTATTGATCTGACGTTCAAGCCATCAACGAGGACCACAACCGTCAACGCCTTCAGCAACGTGCCGATGACCGACGCCGGGCTCGCCGCCGTGAGTCCAGGTCTGGTGCGCTACGAGGTGATGTCGCGCATCGTTCGATTCACAGACCAGCAGCTCAATTTGAGTCTCGGTCCGTTCTTCAGCACCACGTTTCCCGATTACAGCTCGCCGAGCCTCGGCACAGGCATTTATCACCCGGTCGCAGCGGCCGCGCAGGACATGGTGTCCAACGGCGCGAACGTTGTGCCCTCCCCCAATGGGCTCGGCGACCTGGCCGCCGATGCTGAGCGCAATGTCCCGAACGCCATCATCGCGGCCACTCTCGCGGGAGTCGGAGGCAATCCGGCGAACCTGCCGACCTATGACTTCACCCCGTTCCAGTTGGGCGTGGTCGCCACTGGAATCTTGCGCGGAAAATTGCGTAGCGGCGTCCCGATCAGTTTTGCCGATGTCTACGACGTCCTGCCGTTGGGCATCACACCTGATTCGAGTCAGGCGCTTCCAGTCGGCTATCCGATGATCTCGTTGTATCTCGACCTTGCGGATCTCAAGAAAGTAGCCGCGCTGCAGCTCGTGGCGCAGACGAACCTTGTCGCCCCCGATTTCTATCTCAATCTCTCCGGCATTCAGTACAGCCTCAATTCCGATGGAGCGAACGCGTACTTTAAATATGCAACCGCGGCCGCGGTCCTCCAGGTGACGAGCAGCAAGGCGACGGCCGGGTCGGCCGCTGCCATGCAGGCAATGAACGCACTTGCGACGCTTGGCAGCGACAGCGGCGCGGCGCTCCTGACGGCATACGCGGCAGGAAATCCGTATGCAGGGGCGATGGTCAAACTCAACGATGCCCGGCATCGGGCCAGGTAAGTTCTCTCATCGTTTCGAAAGCGGTCGGAGCGATCGATACCGTGTCTGCGTTCGCACCGAGCGATTTGGAGAACACTGGGACGACGACGGCGCTGACCGGCGCTTCACGCGTCCGTGTCGCCGTCGACCTCTACGCACTCCTGCTACTCGGCGCCGTTCAGGCGCAATACGGCGTCACGATCGTTCCGTGGGCGTCTGCCACCGGTTCGACTCCGCTCACCGGCGCAGCGATTCTGGCGAACAGAATCGACGCTGCGCCGGCAACGCCAGGGATCCAGGAGCTCAAAGAGTGGATGGCGCTGTTGTCCTATGTGACGACTGGACTGGGTGGCTCGATCAGCAGCGACTATGCATCGACGACGAACTTCACGCAGTTCGGCAGCTTCGGC
>QHVY01000463.1 GCA_003223695.1 Acidobacteriota bacterium | reverse complement strand
TCGTATGAATCGAGCGAGCGGACGTCGATGTAGACCGCCTTTTTCTCCTTCACGAGCTTCATCGCCTCATTGCGCGGGATCCGGCGCGCGAGGGCCAGCTCTTCGTCGCCCGAGGGCGCAGTTGTGATCTGAACGTTCTTGTTGGGCGCGATCTGGACTCCTCCCGGAGTTGGTCCCGGCGGAGCACTAGGAGTCTTGTACTGTGCTTCGGCTAAGCCGGCCGTGAGCGCCAGGGCCGCGGCGGCGGTAAGTAGGATTCGCATCAGGTGATTGTCTCCTCTCAATGGATCGGTTTGAAGAAGCGCTCGAACCTGGGCGCGAAGTGATGCGAGCGATCAAACGAGAACGCCACTGCAGTTGCTTTGCCGACGATCCGACGGCGGTCGATCAGTCCGATGAAGCGGCTGTCGTTGCTGTTGTCGCGGTTGTCGCCCATGACGAAGTATCGGCCCGTCGGTACCGTCAGCGGACCGAATGAGCGTACGGCCGGAATTTGCGGCGTGAACATCACTTCGTGCGTCAGGCCGGCGAGATTCTCTTCGACCAGGAGCGAGCTGCCCTGCTCGGTGTCGTCCTGCGATCCGATTTCCTTCCATTTCGCCGCGCGTCCATTGACGAACAGTTGGTTGTCGCGCATCTCGATGCGGTCGCCCGGTATGCCGACCACGCGCTTCACGAGGCGAGTACCGTCGACCGGCGAGAAGAGCACGACGATGTCCCCGCGGTGCGGATCGCCCCATTTGAAGAGCTGAACAGTGGTGAACGGGATCTTCAGGTCGTATGCGAGTTTGTTCACGACCACTCGGTCGCCTTCTTCGATGGTCGGCTTCATGGAGCCGGTAGGAACATCATTCCAATCGGCGAGCGCCGATCGCAACGAGCTCACCACCAGCAGCATTGCCAGAAAAACCCGAATCTCGTTCAGGACCTTCTTCTTCATTCTGCCGAACGCCGAAACACGAGGAATCAGTTTGTCATTGCATTACACTCCGGGCAAATGTCCCAACACAGCACGGCCCACGAGCTGAAGACGCTCGTCCTGTCGTTCCATTCTCTCCTGACGATCGAAACCGTCGAGGAAGAGCGGGTCAGATCGCTGCTGATCGAGGTGGCGAATGATCTGCGCCTGCCGTTCTATGAATGGTCTGTTACAGATGGGTTGCGGCGTCTGCGCGGCGCGTCGATGGACATGACCCAGGACGCGTTGATGGCGCTCAAGAACATGGACCGCCTCGACTTCGACGCCATTTACCTCTTCAAAGACCTCGCTCCTCACCTCTCGAATGCGAACATCGCCCGCGCGCTGCGCGATCTCGCTCAGAAGCTGATCTCGACGCGCTCCATCAAATTCGAGCTGCAGCTTCCGGATGAGCAGGAGCTGCGGGAGTTGGTCCGGAGTGTGATCGACAGCATCAGCACACGTCAGCCGGTACGCGTCGATCTCAGCCGTGACGAGGCGCAGCGCATGATCCGAGCGCTCTCCGGATTGACGCTCAACCAGGCGCGACAGGTGATCGCCCAGGCGATCGTCGACGATGGATGTCTCGACGCAAAGGACATTCAGACGATCATCAAATGCAAGGGCGAGCTCCTCGAGCATGGCGGCGTGCTCGAGTTTTTTCCGGTCGAGGGCAACCGCTTCGAGCTTGGCGGATTCGAACGGCTCAAATCGTGGCTCGACAGCGCAAAGATCGGGTTCACGCCCGCGGCGCGCGATCTGAACCTCGAAGCGCCCAAAGGCATCCTTCTTGTGGGCGTGCAAGGGTGCGGTAAGTCGCTCGCTGCAAAATTCGTGGCCCGGCAGTGGGAGCTTCCTCTTTTGAAGCTCGATGCCGGCCGGCTGTACGACAAGTACATCGGCGAAACAGAGAGAAACTTCCGCAAGGCCACCACGCTCGCGGAGGCACTGGCGCCTGTAATTCTGTGGATCGATGAGATCGAGAAGGTCTTCGCGCAGGGCGGAAGCGGCGAGTCGGACGGCGGCCTCTCGCATCGGCTCTTCGGCTCATTTCTCACCTGGCTCCAGGAGAAAAATGCGGAAGTCTTCGTGGTCGGCGCAGCGAACGACCTGATGAGCGTGCCTCCAGAGCTTCTGCGCAAAGGTCGCTTCGACGAAATCTTCTTCGTCGATCTGCCGACACCCGGCGAACGGCAGAACATATTCCGCATTCACCTCATGCTGCGAAAGCAGGATCCGGCGCAGTTCGATCTTGCGGCGCTGGCACAAGCGACCGAGGGTTTCAGCGGCGCAGAAATCGAGCAGGTGGTGATTTCTGCGCTCTACCACGCACTTCAAAAAAAGACGCCGCTCACGACCGATGCACTCGTCGAAGCAGCGAACAGCACCGTACCGCTCTCGATCGCGCGTCGTGAGGACATCGAGGGGATTCGCGAAATGGCAAAGGGACGGTTTACTCCCGTTGCCCTCGCCGATTCACGATCGACATGAACTCCTGACGCGTTCGCTCGTCATTGAGCATTACGCCACGCAGGACATTCGTCTCCATGAACGATGACTCCTGCTCAACGCCACGCATCACCATGCAGAGATGCATGCCGCCCATCCACACGCCGAGGCCGCGGGGCTCGAGGATGCGCTCGATCATGTCGGCGACGTCGTGCGCCATGTGCTCCTGCGTCTGCAGTCTTCGCATGTGCACCTCCACGATGCGAGGGATCTTCGATGCCCCGATGATCATCCGCTCGGGAATGTAGCCGACGATGAAATGTCCGAAGAACGGCAGGATGTGATGCGCGCAAAGCGTTTTGTAAGTGCCGCCGATGACAACGAGGTTTT
>QHVY01000462.1 GCA_003223695.1 Acidobacteriota bacterium | reverse complement strand
ACGCTTCCAGTCGAATCCCGTGCCCTGGTCACGAATCGTGAATCGAAGCTGACCAGCGCCGCGTTCGAACGACACTTCTGCGCGTTTGGTCGCGTGTTCGGGCATCGCCAGCCGCCGGCGCACTTCGTCGTTCCATGCGCCACTGTCCGACAGCCGCGACTTGTCTTCGTACGTGATGCCGAGGTTGCCGTGTTCCACGGCGTTGACGAGGAGCTCTGTTAGACCAATGACCGTTGCGGACGGGTCGGGGCAAGCGTTCGCGAGCAGCGTGCCGATGTCGCGGGCCTGCTCGACGGTTTGAAAAGTGAAGACCGCTTTTTCAAGCAGGCGAAGGCTGTCGAATCCCTTCTTTACCTGGCTCTGAAGCTCGCGATATCCCTGATGATCGGCAACGGCAGTGCGTACGACGGAGCGGAGCATGTCGACGTCGTACGGTTTCGTGAGGTAGTAGTACGCGCCGGCGCGGATGCCTTCGAGAATCTGATCGCGTCCGGCGAGCGCGGTCTGCATGATCACCGGCACCATGCGCAGATGCTCCTGCTCCTTCATCTGCGTGAGCAGTTGCATTCCGTCCATGCGCGGCATCGTGCGATCGAGCAGTACGACGTCGTAGCGCTCAGGATCGGCGTTGAGCTTGCCCCAGGCTTCGACGCCATCCGACGCGGTCTCGATCGAATAGCCCTCCGGAGTCAGATACGCCGTCAACAGCTTGCGATCGAGAGCGTGATCGTCGACGACGAGTACGGAGGGAGCCGGATCGGACACGGTGGAGGAGATTTTACGATACGCTTGCGTCATGTTTCTGAAGAACATAGAAAATCATCAATCCCAAAGCCCGTGGGGCGAGGCGGCGGCCGCGCTGAACAATGCATCGCTGCCCGTGCCGCAGATTTTTCACCTCTTCAATTACAAGCCGCAGTGGACACAGCATCTCGCCGCGTTCACGCAAGCGGTGATGCGCGGTCCGTCGCCGCTCGCCTCGGGCGAACGGGAGTTGATCGCGGCATTTACATCGCGTCTGCGCAAGTGTGTCTTCTGAACGGGAGCGCATGCCGCGGTCGCGGCAGAGCTCACTGGAAATCGTGACCTTGTCGACGCGGCGTTGCGTGACTATCGAACAGCACCGCTGCGGGAACCGATGAAGGCGATCTTGAAACTCGTCGAGAAAGCATCGCTGTCCTCCCCGGACATCACCGGCGACGACATCGCCGAGGCGCGGGCCGGCGGAGCATCGGAGGAGATGATTTACGACGCGATCACTGTCTGCTCGCTCTTTGTGTACTACAACACGTGGGTCGACGCTTGCGGTGTGGCTGCGATGCCCGACCTCGGATATCTCGCAGTTGGATCGCGGCTCGCGCAGCATGGTTACGTCCCCGAACAATTGGGCTAGGCAACGAAGAACGAAACCACAGAGCCACAGAGGACACAGAGGTTTCTCTGTGATCTCTGTGCCTCTGTGGTGAGAAACGAAATGCCCATTCTCAAACGGGAGCCGGATGCGTTTCCCGAAACGATCTTCGAGATGGGCGATCCGTGGTGGGTCGCTCATCTGAAAAGCAGACAAGAGAAGGTGCTCGCTCGTTATCTTCGCGAGCACGACGTGCCGTTCTATCTGCCGCAGATGGAGAAGCGCGTGAGGCGAAGCGGCAGAACATTCGTTTCCTATCTTCCGCTCTTCAGCGGATATGTTTTCTTTCGCGGCGGCCGCGAGGAGAAACTGCGCGCACTGAAAAGCAATGTGATCGTCAACGTCCTCGAGCCCGCCGATCAAACGGAGATCTCCGGCGAATTGACACAGCTCCGCGACCTTCAGCTCACAGACGCGCAGCTCGTTCCGCATCCATACGTCGGACCAGGCGACACGGTGCTGATCACCGACGGAGCATTTCAGGGATATCGCGGCGTGGTGGTAAAGGAGAAGGGTGTTACGCGGCTGGTCGTTTCGGTGTCCTTCATCCGGCAGTCAGTCGCGCTGGAAGTAGAGGTGCTGACGCCACGCCGCCCGGAAGCGAACGTCGTTGCCGGCGTCTCGCGGATCCACGACTGCTTCTCAGTGATCACGTAACGCTGACGGTCGCCGGGCATCGATTTGTACACCGCGCGGATCGTGATCGTGTAGACCGGGATGCCGAGGCGCGTCGCCTCGTCATAATCGTGCTGCGAAGGCAGCGGGTATTCCGCCGGATGGGTGTGCGCGATGGCGATGGTGTGTTCCGGGACGTCGCCGCGGAATTCTTCCGCATGGTAGGTATGCATCGAGGGCCACTCCGCGCAGGCGATCGAGCCGTCGCTCTGCTCGATGACAAACGCCGCACGCTCGTACGGACCGGCGAGGCCCCATCCACTCTTGCGCAGAATTTCGCGAAAACAGGCATGCCCGTCGACCGTATCGAAGATATCGTCGGCGGCGTACAGCGGAAGGGCGAAGAGGAACAGCAGGTGGATCGCGTGTTTCACACTGCACAAGGTGCGTTGCGCATGGAAAACAGTCTTGCCGCCCGATTGGGGTTTGAACGGCGGTCGTCACGCGACAGTCACGGAACACTTTCGTTGCTAACCTGCGACGAAATCCTTCGTATCTATACATGTGATGAATGCCACGGGTGTGCAGGGACACGTCATCCGCAGCAGCCGCGAACCGGGCGTCGTGTGTCACGAGGTGTTCTATGACAGCGGCACGACACTCGGCCCGCACACGCACGACTCGGCCCTGATCGCATGGGCGATGGACGGCCGCTATCGCGAGCGCACGTCCGGCGCGGACTTCGAATGCAATCCGCGGTCGATCGTTTTTCACCCCGCGTGCGAAGAGCATGCGATCGTTGTCGGCGCGGCGATTCTGCGCTGCTTCGTGATCGAGATTGACGCGGCGGAGATTCGCCGCCGGTACGATGCGCAGACTCCGGCGACGCTGCTTCATCTCGACGGCGGTCCAATCGAAGCCGTTCTCGCGAATTTGTACGGAGAGTTTCGTCATGCCGACGCCTGCTCCTCGCTGGCCATTCAGGGACTGGTGCTTCAACTGGTTGCAGGATTATTGCGGACCGACACGCACGACTGCGATCGCGGCCAGCCGAGCTGGCTCGATCGCATCCACGAGATTCTGC
>QHVY01000009.1:18165-18936 GCA_003223695.1 Acidobacteriota bacterium | reverse complement strand
CGCCGGCGTTCCTCGCGCGGTCCGGAGGCGGTGACGTGTTTCGGCTTGAAGACCTCGCCGCGCAGCAGCCCGCGAATCATGGCTTCCGCCATGTTGCCGGCGCCGACGAACCCGATCGACTTCTCTGGCATCTTTAACCCACCTGCCGTATCAGATTGAGGATCGGCCCGAACCACGCCTCGCGCCACCAGATGTTCATAACCAGTGCGACAACGATCTCTGCGGCGAGTACTGTTACTGCAAACCTCGGGTGGGATTCGACACGTCGAATGGACACGATCGACAACCCTGCGAAAATGATCGGAACGATCATCCAGAAGCGGCACGTGGCGAGAAACAGCGCTACGCCCGGACCGCTCTGTGCGCCGAGTCCATGAAGCAGGTTTCCGAGGATAGCGCCGCTTCGCCAGGCAGTCGCCGCCGAGTACACCTGCCACAAGAGCACTCCCGTGTGGGCAATCGCGGTTTGCCAGCGAAGTACGTTCACGCGATCAGCGCTTCTTTGATCCGTTGCGCTTCTCGATGGCTTTGAGACGCTTCTCGTGATCGGCAATTTTGCTGCCGATCACGTCGCGGACCTCCCCGGTGACCTTCGCGAGTGCCACGACCTCCGTCGCCAGTCGCATTTCTGCCTCTGCCTGCGCTCGCGCGAGCGCGTTCAGGCTTTCGTTCATCTCGGCGAAACCTTTCGTGAGCCGCCGCTCGAGAAAATCAACGCGCCCGTCCAGTGATTCGAGGCGAGCGTTGGTCTGGTCAACACGTCCCTCGAGC
>QHVY01000009.1:0-18141 GCA_003223695.1 Acidobacteriota bacterium | reverse complement strand
ATCCCGGATTTCTCTAAGAACGCCGAGGATCTCGTCGCCGTTCATAACCAAAATATACCTCGGCTTGGCTTACGCCGCCGCGCCGTGACACTTCTTGTATTTTTTCCCTGACCCACACGGGCAGGGATCGTTGCGGCCGACTTTCGCCTCTTTTCGCTTCACCGTCTGCGGCTCCTGTTGTCCGCTGGAGAAAAACATCGGCTGTTGTCTTGGCTTCGGCGGCGGCGTGTGTTGCGCGCGCGGCTGCTGCTCGTGCTCCACGACGACTTCCATCTTCCACAGATATTTGACGACGCGATCCTGAATGCGCTCCATCATGTCCTGGAAAAGATCGAACGACTCCTTCTTGTACTCGACGAGCGGATCTCGCTGACCGTACCCGCGCAGGCCGATTCCCTCTTTGAGGTGATCGATGTTGAGCAGGTGATCCTTCCACTGCTGATCGATGACCTGTAGCAACAGATACTTCTCGTGCAGGCGCATCATGTCGGGGCCGACTGCCGCTTCTTTTTCTTCGTATCGTTTGTTGACTGAGTCGATGATTTTCTGCTTGACGGTTTCGCGCGGCATCGTCGCCAGATCGACGCCGGCCGATTTCAAATCGACGCCGAAGTAATCGAAGAGCTCCGCGTTCAGTTCCGTCTCATTCGGATGCTCACGCGCATCCTCGGGCACATGCGTGTCGACGAGAAACTCGATGATGTCGGCAGCGGCGTTGAGGATGTATTCCTTCCCTTCGCGCCCCTCGAGGATGCTGCGGCGCAGCGTGTAAATCGACTCGCGCTGCTTGTTCATCACGTCGTCGTATTCGAGCAGGTGTTTGCGCGCGTCGAAGTTGCGCCCTTCGACCTGCTTCTGCGCGCGTTCGATCGAGCGCGTTACCATGCGGTGCTCGATCGGCACGCCTTCTTCCATACCGAGGCGCTCCATCCAGCCCATGAGGCGGTCGCCGCCGAAAATGCGCATCAAGTCATCTTCGAGCGAGAGGTAGAAGCGCGACGAGCCGGGATCGCCCTGACGTCCCGAGCGGCCGCGGAGCTGGTTGTCGATGCGACGTGATTCGTGGCGCTCGGTGCCGAGGATGTGCAGTCCGCCGAGGCTGACGACTTCCTCGTGGTCGCGCTGCCATTGCTCGCGAATCTCCTCTTCGATCCGCTTTTTCTCTGCCGGATCGGTGATCTCGCGCGTTTTCTGCATTGCCAGAAACTCCGGATTTCCGCCTAACAGAATGTCAGTGCCGCGTCCGGCCATGTTCGTGGCAATCGTCACGGCGCTCTTGTGTCCGGCTTGCGCAACAATCTCCGCTTCGCGCTCGTGATGTTTCGCGTTGAGCACGACATGCGGGATGCCCGTGCGTTTCAGCATCGACGCGAGGTGCTCCGATTTCTCAATGGAGATGGTGCCGACCAGCGTCGGCTGGCCGTGCTCGTGGAGCTGTTTGATTTCCTCCACGATCGCATCGAACTTCTCGCGCTCGGTGCGATAGACGAGATCGGCCCGGTCGATGCGGATCATCGGCTTGTTCGGCGGAATGACCACGACCTCGAGGTTGTAGATTTTGTCGAATTCGGCGGCCTCGGTGTCGGCGGTGCCGGTCATGCCCGCGAGCTTGTCATACATGCGGAAGAGGTTCTGGAACGTGATGGTCGCCAGGGTCTGATTTTCCGCTTCGATCTTCACGCCTTCCTTTGCCTCGACTGCCTGGTGCAGGCCGTCGGACCAGCGACGGCCGGGCATCAGACGTCCGGTAAATTCATCAACGATGATGATCTCGCCATCTTTGTTGACGTAATCGACGTCGAGTTTGTAAAGCGTGTGTGCGCGCAGCGCCTGATTGACGGCGTGCAGCGTGTCCATGTTCGCCGGATCGTAAAGCTCGATTCCGCCTAACAACTTCTCTGCGTGCAGTACACCTTCCTCGGTGAGCACGGCGGTGTGCTGTTTCTCGTCGACCTGGTAGTCGGTCTCTTTGACCAGGCGGGGGATGATTCGATCGACCGAGTAATACTTGTCCACGCGCTCCTCGGACGGACCGCTGATGATCAGCGGCGTGCGCGCTTCGTCGATCAGGATCGAGTCGACCTCGTCGACGATGGCGTAGACCGGATCGCGCTGCACCATCGACTCGAGATCGAACTTCATGTTGTCGCGCAGGTAGTCGAATCCGAACTCGTTGTTCGTGCCGTAGGTGACGTCGCAGCGATACGCCAGCTGCCTTTCGCGATCGCCGTGCGGATTCTGAATCACGCCCACTGTTAGGCCGAGGAAGGTGTAGACGCGACCCATCCATTCGGAGTCGCGACGCGCGAGATAGTCGTTGACCGTAACGACGTGCACGCCGCGACCGGTGAGCGCGTTGAGGTAAACCGGCAGGGTGGCCACCAGCGTCTTTCCTTCGCCGGTCTTCATCTCCGAGATCTTGCCGTTGTGCAGCACGATGCCGCCCATGAGCTGCACGTCGAAGTGGCGCATGTTCAACGTGCGCTTCGCCGCTTCGCGGCAGACGGCGAACGCTTCCGGCAGCAGGTCGTCGAGCGCCTCCTGCAGATCGGTCTGTGCCGCTTTCACCGCAGCGTCATCGCGAGGAACTTCCTTCTTGCGGGCGTCAAGCGCCTCGACGACCGGCCGCAGCCGCTCGCGAAACTCGACGGTTTTCTCGCGCAGTTGATCGTCGGACATCCGCGAGACTTCCGGCTCGAGCGAATTGATGTCCGCGACGGCCGGAAGCATGCGCTTGACATCGCGCTCGTGCTTCGAGCCAAAAATCGTAGTCAATACTTTGTTGATCATCATTTCTCCTTTGCGTAACTCAGCCGGCTGAAAAAGTTCAGCGGGCGAACGCAGGAGCGCGAGGAGTCGACGCGCCGCTCAGCGGTGCGTCGATGCGTTGGCTGTTGGCCGTTGGCTGTTGGCCGAGACTTGACCGAACGGCCAACGGCGAACGGCGAACGGCGAACGGAACTGCGCGCTGGGACTGCACGCGCGATTCCGCAACGACGCTCGTCAGGCGAGGCTGCACCGACGGCGACGAAACGCCGAGGGCCAAAGCAAGGACGAGGTAGAGGTTCATTTGTACAGCAGGCGCAGCGTATCAAAAACCATACTATTGCGCGGCATATTGCCGCAAACCGAGACGGTGTAACAGATCGAGATATCGCGCATCGTGAGCGACCACGTCAAATCGAGGATCGACGTTCGCGTAAATGAGCCAGCGACTGCGCGCGGCATATGCGCGCTCGAGCCAATTGATGGTCTGATTGGCGTCGCCGAGCCCGGCATAACCGAGGGCGATGTGGTAGGCGACGACGGGATTCTGTCGACCCTGGCGCGTCATCTCATCGATCAGCGACAGCGCCTCCGAGCGTCGCGCGGCGCGGGCGTACGCATGGGCGAGAGCGCCCAGGGTTCGCGCCGCTCGATGCGATTCGTCAACGGCGATCTGGAGATTGGCGATGGCGTTCGCGTAATCACCTTTGAAGTCATACGCCTCGCCGAGGCTCTGTCGAATGAAAAAGTGGTCCTCGAGCTCCAGTGCTTTTTGCAGCGAGGCAATCGCCTCCTCCTGCCGGCGAAGCATGTGCAATAACCACCCTTCGCCGCCGACGATGACGAAATTCAGGGGGTCGAGCTGCATCGCCGTCCGGTCTTCCCGAAGGGCCTCGTCTCCATGTCCGGTGCTGAGCAAAAGAAGAGACAGATCGTAGTGAGCGTTTGCGTAATTTGGATTCAGCGCGATCGCGCGACGATATTCGCGTTCGGCCGCATCCCAGTTGAAATCGTATTGATTGTAGAAAAGACCGAGCGCAGTGTGCGCCTCGCTCAGAGTGTCATCGAGCTGCAGCGCCTTGAGCGCCGCCGCTTTCGCTTTCGGGTAAGCGTCGCTCGGTTTCACGCCGGCCCATATTTCAAGGGACGAGTACACACTTGCGAGACTAGCGTAGGCCAGCGCGTAATTTGGATCGCGACGGATCGCCTGATCGAACAAATCGATTGCCCGCCAATAGTCGTCGGCCGTCCGCTTTGCCCCCTCGTATCGTCCTTTCAAATAGAGTTGATATGCTTGGGGATCTTTCGTCTGTCCCTTCGCCACTTCCTGCGGCGAGAAGCGCGTCCTGAGATGGCGCGCGATTTCCGCCGCGATGTCGTCCTGAATGGCCAAGATGTCCGAGATGCTGCGGTTGTAGTGGTCGCCCCAAAGCACCGACCCATTCGTGGTATCGATCAGATCCGCCTGTACGATGAGCGTTTTGCCCAGTTCCGTGATCTTGCCGGTCAGCAAAGCGCCGACGTTCAGCTCTTTTCCGATCGACTGCGGATTCACGTCGGTACCACGTGGTATTTGCGACAAACTATTGATGATCCGTCGCTGAGATACTGCGTGGTCGGATCGTTGGTCGTATTCACAAACGGCAGGACTGCGACTGAGACAACCTGAGGCGCTTCGACTACTCGGTGGGCATTCGGTCGACGTGCGATTAGCAACACTGCGACGACGAGCACGATAACGGCAATGGCGCTGATGATCAGAGCTCGCCGCGGCGATTTCCGAGGTTCATATCGTGCGCGAGTGCCACTGGAGTCGCGGCGGAGATTCCGCAGATCGACGAGCAGCTCGCGAGCGGACTGATAGCGGTCCTCCGGATTTTTCTCCAGGCACTTGCGGATGATGCGCTCGAGCTCGGGGACAACTTTGTAATTCAGCCGGGCGACTGCAGTCGCATCGGCGTGCACAATCTTATCGATCGTTTCCGTATCGGTATCTCCTCGGAACGGGCGCTGGCCGGTTGCCATCTCGTAGAGAACGACTCCAACGCTGAAGATGTCCGATCGATGATCATTTTTTCGGCCGAGAGCTTGCTCCGGACTCATGTAGGGCACGCTGCCGACGATGAACCCTGGCGTGGTCAGTGAGGCTGTCGGCGATTTCGTGTCTGTGTTGACCGCCGGTGTATCGAAGCGGGCCAGGCCGAAGTCGACGAGCTTCACGTGACCGCGACGGCTGATGATCACGTTTCAGGGCTTCAGATCGCGATGCGAGATGCCGTGCGCGTGGACTTCGTCGAGCGCGTCGGCGAGCTGGATCGCGATGTCGACCGTGGCCTCCATGTCGAGTGGACCGGCCGCCAGCTTCGACGCCAGAGACTCCCCTTCCACGAACTCCATGGTGATGAAGCTCGTTCCGGCGTCTTCGCCGACTTCATAAATCTGCGCGACGTTCGGATGACTGACTGCCGACGCGGCCTTCGCCTCCCGAACAAATCGCCGCATGCGCGACTCGTCGCGCGCGAATTCGTCGGGAAGAATTTTGAGCGCCACTCCGCGGCCGAGCTTGAGGTCTTCAGCGAGGTAGACGCGCCCCATGCCTCCTGCGCCGAGCAGACGCACGATGCGATAGTGACCAATCGTCTCCTTTTCCATCGATCTTAGGACACGATTTTACTTGGCGAGGAGTGAAAGGCGGTTCAATGTCATCCACGTCTGATGCCCGAGGAAGAGGACGAGGAAAAAATAGGTGGCGGCGATGGCCGCGCGCTGCGAAATGGTCACGTCGTAGAAACTCTTGTCGTCTTTCTCGCGTTGAATCGATGCGTACACCTGAAACGCGACGAGCAGCAGCACGATCAGCATCAGCGGATTCGGCTGTTTCAATACTTTGTAAATCAGTACGCCGCCACCGATGACCCACATCCACTTCGTCACGGCAGCGGAGATGCGCCCGCCGTCGAGCATTCCGATCGGCAGCAGATTCAGCAGATTTACGGCGAATCCTGCGGCGGCGATCGCCAGATACATCGGCGCGTTCGTCCACTTGTAGACTTGCAGAACGACCAGTGATGCAAACGTGCCGGCGATCGGTCCGGCGAGTCCGATCTGCGCATCGTCGTACGCGGAGCGCGGTTGGTCCTTCAACGTCACTGCGCCGCCGATGAATGGGATGAACACCATCACGCCGGCGCGCAATCCCTTCGCGCGAATAACAACCGCATGTCCAATCTCGTGAATGAGGATGATCAGCGCGAATCCGATGACCAGCGGCAGCGGCGCTTTCGTCGCATACGCGGCGATGCTCAATGCCATCGACGCGCCGGCCACGGCGAACTGTGTTAGGCCGAATCCCTCGAACGGATTCACCGCCAGGCCGCGCATGTAGTCGAAGGCCACGAACGCGATCGCTTTCACCATGCCCGCAGCGATCACCAGCGCGGCAAGAATTCGCGCAAAGAATCCGCGCCGGCGGCTATGGTGGAGGACAGGCAATCCTGCCTGTCCGGACAGGCGAGATCGCCTGTCCTCCACTGGCCTTGGGGATGTTTCGGTCGTCGATTCCATGGATCGGGCGGGTATTTAGAACGTTCCTAAGCCCTTTAAATTCCGAATGTTGTCCGTTCTTTGTTCTTCGTTGTTCGTTATGCGCGGCGCGGAGAACGAAGAACGAACAACGAAGAACGTTTAGCATGCCGTGGTGTCGGTTGACGATCTGCGACAACAGCTCCGTGAACGCGGCTACCTGTCGCACGGCATCGAGAGGTGGTTTGCGCTCGATCCCCGGAGCTCGCGCACGTTCTGGCTCGAGCTGATCGTGGTCGCCGGAAAAGCGGCTGTCCTGATCGGTGCCTTCGCGATGCTGCCGCTCGTGGCGATCATGCTTTTTCGTAACCATCCGTTGACCGGATGGGAGACGCTGCTGATGGCTGTCGCTTATGACGCCTCAGCGTTCGTCGCCGGTTTTCTGCTGCTGATCGTCGTCGCGCTCATTCTGAAGCTCCGCCCCTCCCTGGCCCTCGACACCCCTCGCCTCCTCCTCGGCATCTCCTTAGCCGCGAGCGCTGTCATGACGGCGGCGATCGCGATCTGGTGGTCGCAATTTCCGAGCGTGCCATCGCTTCTGGAGCTACTCGCAGGACTGGTCCTGACAGTCACATTTTTTCTGATCGCCACGATAGCGATCTCGGCCGCTCTCCTTTCGTTTTCCATCTACGAGTTGAAGCGCGTTCCGGCAATCCACCAGCGGTCGCGCGGTCTGCCGATGTCGATTGCCGCGGCGATTTTGACGGCGCTTCTCTTCCTGCCCGCCTATGCCGCGCAAGAGCGACGGCCGGCGATCGAGCCGATTCAGGTTGTGACATCACCGACAACGCGAAAAGTGGCGTTCATCGCCGTCGACGGCCTCACATACGAAATCGCTACGACGCGTGGACTCGGAGGCGTGCCGATTCCACCTATGGGAGAGAAATCGACGACGGAGAGGTGGGCATCGGTCGGGACGGGTGTAGCGGCTCGCCTTCACGGAGTGCATGCAGTCGAGGGCGTTCGCTTTCGAGGGGGGCGGCATCTCGTGCAGACGCTATCGAATGCTGATCTCGTCCTGCACGACGTGGCGCCGGCGATTGGGCTCGCCGATCGTGAGCCGTTGCCTCCGACGGTACGGCGCCGCGATTTCGTATGGGAAATTTTCGCAGCGCGTGGTGTGCCGTCGCTGGCGGTCAACTGGTGGACTACCGACGATGTTCGCACCGGTGCGCTGGAGTCGATCGGCCAGGCGTCGATTTTTGCCGCTGCGGCAAACGATCCGCTGCGGCTCGACAGCGGCGCGTTAAAGCGGGCCCTTGCAACGATCGATCGCATGCATCCAAAGTTCGCAACGGTGTATCTGCCCGCGCTCGATGTGATTCTGAATCGGATGGCGCTCGACAGATCTACGCAATTGGCGCAATCCGTGCGCGCGCTCGACGGCGTCGCCGCGAGTGTCGATGCCGTGAAGAGGCATGATTACGAAATGATCCTGGTCGGACTTCCCGGCGATCATCAAAGCGGGCTCGGGGTGCTGGTATCGACGATCCCGCCCACCCGGCCGCCCGCCTCGGCATACGATGTCGCGCCGACGCTGTGCGCGTTGATGGGATTTCCGGCGTCAACGGAAATGGCAGGCACGCCGCTCGTATCGACTGACTTGCCTCGGATCGCCAGTTACGGGCCGCGCGCGGCCGCTGGTGAAAATGTGAAAGTCAATGAGGAGTACTACCAGAATCTGAAGTCGCTTGGTTACATACGATGAATTTCAAATTTCAAATTTCAAATGAAAAATTGAAAATTAGGGCGCGCCGCCTTTTCATTTGAAATTTGAAATTTGAAATTTGAAATTTCGGAGCAAAAAATGAAGAGACGCCTGATTTACGCATTCATAATCGCGTTCGCCGTCCGCGCCCATGCGCAACACCCGATCACCTTCGAAGATCTCGCGGCGATTCATCGCATCGGCGCGCCGCAGATCTCGCCGGACGGCAAGACAATCGCCTACGACGCCTCTACGCCGGATCTCGCTGCGAACACCAGTCACAGTGCAGTGATGCTGGTGCTGGCGAGCGGCGGCGAATCGAAAAAAATCGCCGACGGCAGTGGACCGGTGTGGTCGCCGGACGGCAAAACGATCGCTTACACGGACAAGAATCAGGTCTACCTGTACAGTGTAGGACCGGCTTTAGCCGGTCGGCCGGCTGAAGCCGGCCCCACACGCAAGCTGACCGATTTGCAAGGCGGCGCTGGCAGCGTGAAGTGGATGCCTGATGGCTCGGGCGTCGTCGTGGTTTCCGACATTTATCCCGATTGCGGCGTCGATCCGGCGTGCATCAAGGACAAAACGACTGCGGCGGAGCAAAAACCGACCAAGGCTCGCATCATCACCAACCTTCTCTATCGCCATTGGAAAGCGTGGCAGGAGCCGACGCGGACGCACATCGTTTACGTTCCTCTCGCCGGCGGCGCGTCGCGCGATCTCACCCCGGGCGCTTACGACGCGCCGCCGTTCTCGCTTGGCGGCGGCGACGAGTTCGAGGTCTCGCCCGACAGCAAGGAGCTCGCGTACGCCCGCGACACTTCGGACCATCCGGAGATCTCCACAAACAGCGACATTTTCATCGTGCCCATCGCCGGTGGAGAAGCGAAACGAATCACGGCGCGTCAGGGCGCAGACACGAGTCCGAAATACTCGCCGGACGGCCGCTGGATCGCCTGGCGCTCGCAGGCGCGGCCCGGATATGAGTCCGATCTTTGGGAGCTGTGGATTTACGACCGGGCAAGCGGAGCAACGCGTCATCTCGCGCCGAATTTCGAGAATTGGATCGACTCGATCACCTGGGCGCCCGACAGCAAATCGATTTACATCACCGGCCCGGATAAAACGAAAGGAGCGATTTACGAAGTCGGCTTGAGTGACGGCGTGCCGCATGTTTTGTGGAGCGACGCGTCAGCCGGTGCAGTGGCCGTGCGCAGCAACGACCGGACTCTATTCTTCGATCGCTCTTCGCTGACGCATCCGACCGACATCTACGCGCTGGCGCGCGGCGCCTCTGCCGCCACCCAGATCACGCACGATAACGACTCACTGATGCGCTCGATCACGATGGGCGCGACGAGCGACATCTGGTACGCGGGCGCGGAGAACGCGCAAGTGCAGGCGCTGGTGGTTCGGCCGCCGAATTTCGATCCGTCGAAAAAATATCCGGGACTGTTACTCATTCACGGCGGCCCACAAGGCGACTGGGCGGACGCGTGGTCCTATCGCTGGAATCCACAGATGTTCGCCGCGCGCGGCTACGTGATCCTCATGCCGAATCCGCGAGGCTCGACCGGCTACGGACAGAAGTTCGTCGAGGAGATTTCCGGCGATTGGGGCGGGAAGGCGTACGTGGACATCATGAACGGGGTCGACAAGTTGGCAGCGATGCCGTTTGTCGATAGCAATCGCATCGGTGCCGCGGGAGCCTCCTTCGGTGGCTACATGATCGACTGGATCCTCGGTCACACCGATCGCTTCAAAGCACTCGTGACGCACGACGGTGTCTACAACCTGACGTCGATGTACGGCGCGACCGAAGAATTATGGTTTCCGGAGTGGGAGTTTCACGGAACGCCGTGGGACAACCCGGAGCTCTACGAGAAGTGGTCGCCGGACCGCTACGCGAAAAACTTCAAGACGCCGACGCTCGTCGTGCACGGCGAGCTTGATTTCCGCGTGCCGATCGACCAGGGACTGCAACTGTTCACCACGTTGCAGCGCCGCGGCGTCCCTTCGAAGCTGCTGTACTTCCCCGATGAGGGCCACTGGGTCCTGAAGCCACAGAATTCGAAGCTGTGGTACCAGATCGTTCGCGACTGGTTCGACCAGTGGCTACGTAGCGCCGGCTCTTAGCCGGCGCCCGAGCCGACTGAGAGTCGGTTCTACGTTGAGCGCCGTCCCACTCCCGCTCCAGCAGGCGATCCAACGCCGCCCTCGCCACCGCCCGACTCGGCGGGTCCAAGGGCTGGGCGAGAGACCATGGGCGTGATGCCGACCGCCTCTGCGTACTTGAGGTACGTGTCGATGGACGCGATGACGATGCGCGCTTCGACTGTGATCAGGTCAATGCCCACCAGCGAGATTCTCACCCAGGCGTCGACGACGATGCCTTTGTCGAGAATTCGATCGAGGACGTCGATCAGACTGCTGCCGCCAGGTGCGCGCTCAACTGCCATGAATTACCTGCCTTTCCTTTCCGCGGAGCCCTGCGGGATTTTCTTGCTGCTGCTGAGTTGCTGTTCCAGCGCCGCGATGCGCTGCTTCAGCCCATCGTATTCGGCTTCGGAGATCGCGCCGGCGCTCTCGCCCGCGTAAAAGCGATCCGATCGCCACCAGTTGATGCCGATCGCCTGCGCCTTGTCGATCGAGCAGATCACGAGACGAAGCTGAATCGTGAGCAACTCGACGTTCGCCAGGGAGACTTTAATATCGCCGGCAACGACCAGACCTTTGTCGAGGATCTTGTCGAGAATGTCGACAAGCCCCTGCGGCTGACGCTGCTCGATCGGCATGGTCGTGGAACCTTATTGGCTTGCCTGCGGCTAGTCAAGCGAGCGCACCGGCCCAAGCTTTAAATTCAGATCGTCGTTGGTCAGGTTAAAGACGCGCTTCAGCTCCTCCATTTTCTCTTCGAGTTTCATCAGCGCGGCGCCGAGCCGCTCGATCTCCGCCTCGGTGAGATTGCCGCCGTCCATGCGGCGGAGTGCCTGGCGCTCGAGAAGGCGTCGAATCAGCTCGATGATCGACAGAACGAGCTTGGCCAGTCCGTTTTCCACGACTTCCGGATCGGCGGAGATGCGCTCAGGTATCGAGGGCTCAGCGAACGTCAGCGACTCGCGCAGGCGCTCGTCTTCATTCGTGATGATCATTTGCAAAGACCTCCAGCGGCCACGGTCCTGACAGCAGAAAAGGCGCGTTGGCGAAATCGCGCCTCAGTTTCTCGCCAGCATCACGGATTGCGTCGAGGTTGCGCCTGCCGACGAGCATCGCCAGCTCGACCGAATGCGTGTCGCGATGAATCCAGCGATGCTGCGTGGCAATCGGAACGAGCGTGCGTTCGATGCCGACGCGGAATTCGGGATCGACGTGAATCGTCTGCGTCGCATCGTGCAGCGCGCGCAGATAGGCAGCACCTGACGGAAAGTCGTGCCGATCGGGGCGGGCGGGCGGGGCGGCGGCGGCCGCTTTGAGTGTCATCTCCACCTCATCGCGATGCGCGACGAGCAGCTCGCGCCATCGCGCGGTGAGTCCCGAACATTTGATCGCCAACTCGTTTTCGTCGCGAACCGTGAATCCGTACCGAACGGCAATGAACGTCGCTTTGTCGAGAAGCCTCCCGCGAATGGCAGCAATTTCCAGGAGCAGATCGCGATCGCCGAGCGGCCGGTCATCGGCAACGCCGACCACGCTGGCAAAGACGTCCGAGACTTTCATCGACTCTGCCACCGGCTCAACATCCTCCCGATTCAAATGGATGCCGATGACGACGGACTTCATTTCTGACTCGTGCGGATGACGGCGTCGATGTTTGCCAGGACGATGTTGAGTCCGAGGTAAAGGAGGTCGACGTCGCCGATGGAGATAGTGGCCTCGCCGGCGATCACCACGCCGCGATCGAGGAGGTGATCGAGCGTTTCCAGCAGCGTGATTTCTTCTGTTTGCTCAGGCATTCGTGGCGAAAGTGTACGGCGGCCAGGGACCGGTGAGCGCAAGCGTCACGCCATCGGCCTCATAGCGGCGGCTCAGCTCATCTCGAAGGTCCTGCAATCGCGACTCCTCATCGCGATTGAGCAGCACGTTGATCTGCGGAAACCCGCCGCCGCGTTGCAGCCGCGACTCGGCGACGGTGTCGCAGGCGAGCTTCTGCATCACTGCGTTTTCGACTTCGGTGACCACTTGCTGCTCCGCGTCGCGCGATGCGCGCTTTTTTTCCTCGTCCAATTTCTTGCGCAGCAGGTACGCCTTGCCGGACGGCGCCTGCTCCATCTCTTCGGCGATTTTCCGCAACGAGTCGACGCGTCGAACGAGCGCGTCGCTCCACTGCTGCGGATCGAATTCGATCCGGAGCGTCCACTCCTGCTTTCCGTCGAGGCGATCCAGAATCGTGGAGAATTCTTTCTCCTCCGCCAGAAGGTAGCTGCGCAGGCTCGTCTCGTTTGCGAATAGCGTGAAGGCGCGAAGCGGGATCACCGTGCCGCCGCGCATCAGGGCGGACATCACCGCCTGATGGCGATAGCCGATCGCCCCCAGCCATTCGACGTCTTTCGATCGCGCGTCGATCGCAGCCTGAGAGTATTCGACGGCATCGACGGGCGTGTAAAACGCTGTGAGGCTGTCCGCCTCGAGGGCAGAGACATCGACATCGTGAGGCATCGGATGCGTCCTGCGCGCGATCGCATACACATAGAGGATCTGGGCCACGTGTCTAGCTTATCGGAACGAGCGTCTCGAGTTCAGCGAGTGCCGTGACGGGCGCGTCGCGGCGCTCGATTACGATTGTGTGGTGGCCGGCCCTCTGGCCGGAGCAGTCGTTTTCGGGAGTTACGTAGTTCGCGATCACGCTCGTCACGCGCATGCCATGCTGCTGCACGGCATCGATGAGGCGCTTCGATTCGGCGACGACGATGCGCTCCGGCCGGGTCACCGCGATCACTCCGCAGTCATCCGAGTGCAGCATTTCATCGACGGAATGCAGCGCGCGCGACGCGCGGATCAATTCCTCGCCGAGGGATCCTGCAGGAATGAGCTCGCGATAGCGCAACAGGATGCGCATGAACTCTTTCACCCACTCGCCCGCGGTTTTCGGCAGATTGATGAGGCGCAGGAAATGGCCGGTAGGGGCCGTGTCGACGATGATTCCGCGCTGTGAATCGTCGGCGATCAGATCGGCCAGGCGCGTGATCGCGAAGAGCTCGTCTGCTCCGGGCGGCGCGATCTCTACGAGTTTGCGCATCGCGTCGCCGTCGTACTGCACGCTCATGCCCTGCGGAGTCAGCGCGCCGATAGCGCGCTCGATTTCTTCGCCGAGGGAGTCGCGGAAGCGGCGCCATTTCTCGCGAGTGTCGACCGCCTCGACTGTAAGGTTCGCCGGCGCCTTCTCGCGAGCAAAGACATCGCGCAGAGAGTGCGCCGGATCGACCGAGATGACCGTGAAGCGCTCGTTCGGATTTTTTCTTGCGAACTGCAGCGCGATCGACGCCGCGCAGGTCGTCTTGCCGACGCCACCTTTTCCGGCAAGGAACGTTAGGCGGCGGGTGGCGGGTAGCGGGTGGCGGGTGGGTAAAGCAGCGTCGTGAGCCGCTCCCCCGCCACCCGCCACCCGCCGCACGCCACCCGCCCACGTAGCAATCTGACCGGCGGTATCCAACGGCATGCACGATCGCCGCGCATCGACGATCCTCATTGGTGCGAGCGCTTCTCTAGCCTCGTCATCGCGTTTCGCCTGTTGACGGCAGCGTTCGCAATCGCAATCGGCTGCCGTGCGATTGAGAATCACTAGCGGTACATCAATTCCGTCGGAGCGCACCTCGTCGACCAGGCGTTTCGTTTGCTCGACCACCCACGCCTCGGAAAGCGTCACCGGAATGAATGCTGATTGCGCCGCATCGGTGAGCACCTCACGGCGACGGCGCGCGCGCTCCTCGAAGGCATCGATGAAGTCATCGATCGCGTCGCGGACGTCGCGGCGAGTGAATTGCCGCACCATGCCGCGATGCTTCGCCTGCATCGACTCGAGAGCCGAGGCGAATTGACGGAAGTGTTCCGCAGCGCCGAGCATGCGCAGCGTGTGACCAGTCGGCGCTGTATCAACGATTACTATAGCTGAGGAGTTCTCCTCAGCCAGCTCGCCGACGCGCATCCAGGCCATCAACTCGTCGACGCCGGGGAGCGAGAGCTCGAAGAATCGCCGCAGCTCGTCTTTGTCGAGATATGTGCCGCGATCGCCGAGCTCCAGGGAGTTTGCCAGGTTCTCTTCCAGGAATTTCGAGTAGAGATCCTCTGCGTGCAGCGCTTCGATCCGAAGGTTGGCCGCTGGCCGTCCACCGTTGGCCGCGAAAATATCGCCGAGGTTAGAAGCTGGGTCGGTGGTGAAGAGAATCGTTTCGCGCGACTTGCCGAAATGAAGGGCCGCTCCTTCGCGATTTCAGGCTATTGAACGCGTCGGCCAACGGCGAACGGCGAACGGCCAACGGATCACTCGCCGTAGCCGGTGTAGATGCCGATGCCTTCGCTCTCCTCGCCCCGATCGGCCGCCGCCTGGTGCGCGATCTCTTCCTTGCGCGCGCGAATGTCCCGCAGCGCCTGGAACACCTTCGCCTCTTCGGCTTTGTACTCGTCGTCGGAAATGTCCCCGACTTCGAGCATCATCTGCAGCTCGATCAGCCGCTCCTTCCACGGCTGATCATTGAGCAGTTCCTCGTTCGCCATCGTCTGAACTTGCCTGAGGATCCAGTTGAAGCCGGCGATCGGAAGCTTGATCGGTGCCAGGAGGATGTCGTCGAGGAGAAATGCCATTGTCAGCGCTCGGTGCGCTCGAGTTTCAATCGAATGTTGACGAAGTTATACGGCGGCCACGGTCCCGTATATAAGAACGATAATTTGTTCTCATATTTCTTAGCGATTTCGGAGATGTGATCGTCGAACGCCTTCGTCTTCTCGCGCTCGACGAGAAACGCGGCGTTCATGATCATCTTGTCGCCGATCGGTTTGTTCGATCGCGAAGCGATTGCCGCGTCGCGGAGCGCTTCGTAAATCTCGCTGACGTACGCATCGGCCTTCGCCTGCAGCGCCGACTCGACGACGCGGCCGAGCTGCATGCGCGAGAAGTAGGTCGATGTGGAAGTGTTCGACTGAATCTCCTCCTTCAGCCGGCGGATCTCCTCATTCTCGTTCTCGATGTCCTTGACCACCTGGTCCTTGTCCCAGTTCACCTTCAGACCGAACTCGATCTTGCCGTCCATCTTCTGCAGCACGTCGCTGAGCGCGTCGTAGGTGCCCTTGAGGAACTCTTTGATGTCGTTCTCGGTGCGAAAAACCGTGCCGAAGCTCATGGGAAGGACGGTGAAATCCTTCATCACCACCTCGTTCACGTGCTCGTGAGCGAGAGCGTTCTCGCGCGTCGGGTCGAACACGATCAGAGGGCAGTTGGAGACCACGGCTGCGAATTCTTTGTAGTGGACCGTGTAAACGCGATCGCCACGTCCGCCGATGCCGACGGTGCCGAATTCACGGGGCGTATCCGTCTTGATGATGCAGTAGACGTATTTCCCCTGCTCAGCATCCGGCTGAATCGATTGCGCCTGCTCTTCGACCATGTATCGAATACTACAATACAACTGCATTGCCAACGGTCGAGCGGATTGCCCAAAAGTCTGAGCACTGGTTCGGAAAACACCAGCGCGAGCTCCCCTGGCGTCACAGCTACGATCCGTACCGTGTCTGGGTTTCCGAAGTGATGTCGCAGCAGACGAGGATGGAGGTGGTGCTGCGCTATTACGACAGGTTTTTGCAGCGATTTCCGACCGTTGGCGCTCTCGCCGCGGCCTCCCCCGACGCCGTCACCGCCGCCTGGTCAGGCCTCGGTTACTACCGCCGGGCGCGAATGTTAAGAGAGGGAGCGATCACCGTGCGGGAGCGGTTCGGCGGCGAGTTGCCGCGGGACGTTTCGGACCTGATGAGCATTCCCGGGATCGGCCGCTACACCGCGGGCGCGATCTCCTCGATTGCCTACAACCGGGCGGCGCCGATCGTGGACGGCAACGTTACGCGCATCCTGGCGCGGCTTTTTGGCGAGCGAACGAATTTCTGGCGCCGCGCCGAAGAGCTGGTCAACATCGCCAGGTCGCCGAGGATCTTCAATCAGGCGCTGATGGAGATCGGGGCGCTGATCTGCAAACCGGCGCAGCCGGAGTGCGATCGCTGTCCGCTTCGGAAGGAGTGCCGCGCGTTCGCTCGTGGCCGAACAGAGCTCATGCCGCGCAAACGGCCCGCGAATATCGCGCTGCGCCGCCGGTTGTACATCGTGCGCGATCGCCTTGGGCGAATTCTCATGCGGCGCGATTCTCGCGGACTGTTTGTTCTTGTTCGCCGTTGGCCGATGGCCGATGGCCGAAGACGGATTGGTGAGTTCCGCCACACCATCATGAATCAGCAAATTCGGTTCGATGTTTTCACGGCAAACGGCGGACGGCGAACGGCCAACGACAACTGTTTATGGATTGAAACGAAGGATCTGGAAAAAATCCCGCATCCTTCATTCGTGCGCAAAGCATTGAACCTTGCCGGCGTGCTGCTGCTCAGCGCGTTTCCAATCCTCGCCGACTCGCGGACGTATCAGATCGCGCCGGACGCGAAAAACGTCGTCGAGTTTCATGCCGAGGATACGTATGACGCGTTCGATGGGCGGACGAACAAGGTGACCGGCTCGATCAGCGCCGATCCGGCGAAGCCTTCTGCGTCCGTGGTTGACATCACCGTCGACATGCGCTCGCTCGACACCGGCAACGCCCTTCGCAATCGCGAAATGAAGGAGTTGTATCTCGAGACGAAGGAGCATCCGACGTCGGCGTTCAAATCGGTCAGCGTCGCGGCGCCCGATTCGGTCGAGGCCAATCAGCCGGCGGAGATCAAGGTCACCGGCGACTTCACGCTGCACGGCGTAACGAAGCGAATGACCATTCCTGTTCGCGTGGTGCTGATCCCCGACGGACGCATTCACGCAACCTCGTCGTTCACGGTGCACATGCCCGACTTCGGGATCAACGTGCCGAAAAATATTCTCGTCACCGTCGACGACAATGTGCCGGTGCGGCTCGATCTCTGGGCGGTTGCGAGGTGACTGAAAACGTAGCGCCGACTCTCAGTCGGCGCGCGCCGGCTGGAGAGCCGGCGCCACGTCCGCGCCCTGGGCTGTTCGCGGTCCTCACGTTCCTCCTCGCCCTACCGGCCCTCCCGCAGTGCAACTTCACTCCCGTTTTCAGCGATCAATTCCGCAGCTCGATTCTCGATCTGGCGATCGACGGCAATGATCTTTGGGCCGCAACGTCGTACGGCGTCGCGCTCTACGATCGATCGGTCGATCCGCCGCGGCTCGTCGCCGCTGTCGCCGTTCCCGGCACCACTCACCTCTTGCGCCTCGGTAACGGCGTGGCGTACGCGGGAAGCGGCAATTCGCTCGCCGTCCTGCGCAAGAACGGCCGAGCGCTTCAATTGATCCGCACGGTCGACGCCGGTGCTCCGGTCAACGACATTGCCGTGACGACGCTCGCGCTGTTCGTCGCAACGCGCAACGGCCTCGCACAATACACACTCGATGGATCGACTCTTTACGTCGCCCGCGGCGATTCGACGGTCGACGTGTTCACGATCTCTCCGATCGTGCAGCACACCGGAACGATTGTGGCGCCGTCGAGTGTGACTGCGATTCACGCTCACGACGGAATCGTGTTCGCTTCGACCGCGGTGCAAACGTACATATTCGTCGCCGGCAACAACGTCGGAAGCATCCCGTTTTCCATGACGTCTCTTGCGCCGCTTGCGGGAGATGTCTCGTTCGCCGGTAGTACCGATCGGACGCTTCGCGCGATCGATTTCACCATTCCGGGCTCGCCGATCACTCTCTTTCGGGACGATCTGCCGCCGAGCGGAGGGACGATCAATCGTGTGACGTCAGTCGCGACATCGGGAGGTCGCGCCTATGTGGGCGCCGGCGACATCGGGATTGTCGATTACGACGTCAGCGCATTCACCGCGCCGTTTCCGATGCGCAGCACCGCCTTTGCCGGCGCGACATCGATCGTTTCCCT
>QHVY01000461.1 GCA_003223695.1 Acidobacteriota bacterium | reverse complement strand
CCGCGGGGCAACGACAGCGGCGATTCTCGCTGCCATTCTCAAAGACGCAGTGACGCCTCCGTCGCAGTTGAATCGCGAAATCCCGCACGAGCTCGATCGCGTGATCCTCAGCGCGCTGGAGAAAGATCGTGAGCTCCGAGTGCAGAGTGCAGCCGAACTTCGAGCGGAGCTCCTCCGCCTCCGGCGCGACAGTTCTCCGCAGCCGGCGGTGGCGCGCAAATCGCGCTGGCCGATTGCAGCCGCGGCTGCGATTGCTCTGCTCCTTGCATCACTGTTACTTCTGACGCACCGAAGCCGGCCGGCAACGGCGCACGAAAAACGCGTCGCCATCCTTCCTTTCGAGAATCTGGGAGCGCCTCAGGACAACTACTTCGCCGATGGGATGACCGACGAGGTGCGCGGCAAGCTGGCCAGTCTCCGCGGCATCGAGGTGATCGCTCGCGCGAGCTCCGATCAATACAAGGGGACACGCAAACCTCCGCGGGAAATCGCTCAGGAGCTCAGCGTCCCGTATCTCCTGACTGGCAAAATCCGATGGCAGAAATCAGGTCAGACGAGCCGCATCCGTTTGTCGCCGGAGCTGGTCGAGATTTCCGGCAGCGGCGCGCCGGTGACTCGATGGCAGGACGAATACGACTCCGATCTGTCTGACGTTTTCGAGGTCCAGGCGCGGATTGCAACTCAGGTCGCTCGCTCGCTCGAAGTCGCTCTTGGCGCCGAACAACAGAAGGAGTTGGAGCAGCGCCCAACGTCGAGTCTTGTCGCCTACGACGCGTATCTGAAAGGCCTCGAGATCTTCTCCAAAGGATTCAGTACTTCGATCGACCGGGAAGCAGCCGCGCAGTTCGCGCGCGCAGTGGCACTCGATCCGAAGTTCGCGATGGCGTGGGCGTACCTTTCACTATCGGAGTCGATGCGCTATGCGTGGGGTACCAAGACCGATGACGTTCGTGATGCCGCCCGAACCGCGGTGGAGAAGGCATTGGCGCTGTCGCCCGAACTCCCGAAAGCGCTTATGGCGGCGGGCGTGTACCAGCGAGTGGTCGCGCAAGACAGTTCGCGGGCCATCCAAGTCTTTCGCCGCGGTTTGCAGATCGCACCTGACAACGTCGATCTTCTGCGCAATCTCGGTTACGCCGATGAAGAATCCGGGCAACCAGAGCAAGCTTTGTCGGTGATGCAGCGGGCCGCGGAGCTCGACCCGCGCAACTGGCAAAACCAGCTCGGTCTCGCCGAAGTCTTCATCTTCCTTCATCGTCCCCGCGCGGCGCGCGATTCGGCCGAACGCGGCCTGGCGCTCAAATCAAATCTGAATTTGTTCGAAGACAAGGTCTTCTCCTACCTCGAAGAGGGCGACCTCGCAGGAGCGCGCGCAACAATGGCCGTTCCGCCGAAGGACATGGACGTGACAACTGTGGTTGCCGATGTCGCGTCGTACTGCGATTCGTGGGTGCTGAACGATGAGGAACGCGCGATGTTGTTGCGTTTGACTCCTGCGTCATTTGCCGATCAAAAGTCGGATTGGGCAATAACACTGGCTGACGCGTACTGGCTTGCCGGCGACGTCCGCTTGGCGCGAAATTATGCTGAGCAGGCCGATTCCGCATTGCAGCAAATGATCAAAGGTGCACCAACGGCGGCGATGCCGCACGCGTTTCGCGCTTACGCACTGGCGATCCTCGGGCGTAACGCAGAAGCGGCGGTCGAAGGAACGCGAGCATTAGAACTGACGGCGGATTTCAACAATCGCGCCCGCGTGCTCCGATGGCTCAGCGGCGCCTACGCGATCGCTGGCGATCAGGAGCGGGCCATCGCCACGGCGGAGCAGGCGCTGAAGGCCCAAACGTTCGTCACGCCCGGTTATCTGGGCATCGATCCGCATTTCGCGTCATTGCGCGGCGATCCGCGATTTCAGAAATTAGTCGCTGGATCGATCGAACACTGAGCGCCGCCACGCCCAGTACGCCGTCAGCGGAACCAGGCCGCAGCCCACGAGCCACCACGCCACGCCCAGTGAAGCGATACGCGCGACGGTATCGGAGCTCATGTGCACGATGACCACCGTGACGTAGATGAGCACCGCAATGGTGAAGCACACCAGCGCCGCCGCGCCGTAGCGCACGACATTCTCGGTGAGCGCAGTTCGCTCTTTCATTCAGGACCTTTGGACGAACTTCCTTGGACGAAATACTAAACGATCAGCGGGGAGAGGTAAACCGTCGTCATTCTGAGCCGCCCGTTCGACTCGCGCCCCACGGTGAGACGATCTTGTAACTTGAGATCCTTCGCTGGCGCTCAGGATGACGGCGGTTCGGTCTACCCGCCGAAGAAATCTTTGACTTTTTCGAAAACCCCACGGTCCTCGGGCGGGTTCTCGCCTTCCGAGGCCGCTAGCTTCTCGAGCAGTTGTCTTTGCTCGTCCGTGAGCGCTGTGGGGATTCGCACGCTGACGTGAACGTAATGGTCGCCTCTGCCCGGACCCTGTAAAAACTGCACGCCCTTGCCACGAAGGCGAAACACCTGATTTGGCTGTGTCCCCGAAGGAACGCGCAGCGTCTCCGGCCCGTCGATCGTCTCAGTCTGAATCTCTGCGCCGAGGGCCGCCTGTGTGAACGAGACCGCCTGCTCGGAATGGATGTCGTAATCGCGGCGCGTGAACTTCGCATGTTCGGCGACGGAGATGAAAACGTACAAATCGCCCGAAGGTCCGCCGTTGTAACCAGACTCCCCTTCGCCCGGCACGCGCAAGCGGGAGCCTTCATCGACACCCGCCGGAATCTTGACGGCGAGCTTCTTCTCCTCGCGAGTCCGGCCGGCGCCGCCGCAAGTCGCGCAGGGATCTTTGATGACCTTTCCCGCGCCTCCGCATTGCGGACAGGTTCGCGCGACCGCGAAAAATCCTTGTGAGTAGCGGATCTGTCCGCGGCCGCCGCATCCGCTGCAGGTGACCGGCGAGGTGCCGGGCTTTGCGCCGCTGCCATTGCACGTCGTGCACGTGACCACGCGGGGAATGCTGATGGAGATCTCTTTGCCGAACACGGCGTCTTCGAATGACAACGTGAGGTCGTAGCGCAGATCGTTGCCGCGCGCCGGACGCGTGCTGCGGCGGCGGCTGGCGCCGAAGAAATCGCCGAATCCGAAAAGATCGCCGAGGATGTCGGAGAAGTCGGCGAATTGGCTCGGATCGAAACCACCCATCCCACCCACCCCGGTGTGGCCGTAGCGATCGTAGCGGGCGCGTTTCTCCTCATCGGAGAGGACGCCGTACGCTTCTGCTGCCTCTTTGAATTTTTCTTCGGCCTCGGCGTCTCCCGGATTCTTGTCGGGGTGGTACTTCAGCGCCATCCGGCGGTACGCCTTCTTGATCTCGTCAAGGTTTGCGCCGCGCGAGAGGCCGAGGACCTCGTAATAATCGCGTTTTTCTGTTGTGGCCATTCTTTATTGAGGAGTATCGGTGGGCACGCTCATCTTCGAAGGATTGTAGAGCATGACACCGGTGAGAATTCGCGATGCGCCCTGCAATTCGAAGATCGCTTCATTCAGCTTGACCTTTTCTTCGGCCGCCACCGCTTCTTTTGCTTTGGTAATCATCTTCTGCACCAGGTCGCGATCGCCATCGGTCAACAGTTTGCCGAACTCGCGAAAAACCTTTTCGTTCGTATAGATCATTCCCTCGAGTTTGTTCTGAAGCACGCGGACCTCGCGGCGATTCGAGTCGCTGCGCTGATGCTCCTCCGCCTCGGTCACCAGACGCTCGATTTCGTCTTTGGACAAGCCGCCGGCGGGATTGATCTGAACGCCCTGCGACTGTCCGGTTGCCTGATCGCGCGCGGTGACGTTGACGATGCCGTTGGAATCGATCGCAAAGTTCACTTCGATCTGCGGCACACCACGCGGAGCCGGTGGGATGCCAATGAGATCGAACTTCCCAAGCGACTTGTTCTCGCGCGAGAACTCGCGCTCGCCCTGCAGCACGTGCACTTGCACCTTGCTCTGGTTGTCGGCAACGGTGGTGAAGATCAGCGAGTTCTTCGTCGGGATTGTGGAGTTGCGTTCGATGATTTTCGTGAAAAGCCCGCCGTGTGTTTCGATGCCCAGCGACAGCGGCGTCACGTCGA